>NZ_DASZCQ010000073.1:0-14415 GCF_035942955.1 Actinophytocola sp.
ATCCACAGCCACCCCCTCAACCAAGATCAACTGTCGGTCCTCCCTCGTAGAATGGACGACGGCCCCCACCCAATGAAGGGGTGGGGGGTGGGTTCGTGGGCTCCCGGGGGAGTCGGCAAAGGCGGCCACCTGCGGGTCTGCAGCGGACCTTGGTCAGGTGCGACGCGGTTCAGGTGGGGGGCTCGGGGATCGGGTCGAGGATGACGATGGGGATCTGGCGGGTGGTTTTGGCCTGGTAGTCGGTGTACTTGGGGAAGAGGGCGGTCATGCGGGACCAGAGGGCGGGGCGTTCGGAGTCGGTGGCGGTGCGGGCGCGGGCGGGGAAGGTGTCGGGGCCGACCTGGAGGACGACGAGGGGGTCGGCGAGCAGGTTGAGGTACCAGGCGGGGTGGGTCGGTTCGCCGCCGGAGGCGACGACGAGGTAGCGGTGGCCGTCGCGGGCGTAGTAGAGGGCGGTGCGGCGGAGCTTGCCGGACCTGCGGCCGCGGGTGGTGATGAGCAGGGTGGGGCGGCCGCTGAACCGGTGGCCGGAGCGGCCGCCGGAGGTGACGTAGCGGCGGATGTGGCGGGCGACCCAGCCGATCGGGCTGTCGGTGAGGTCAGGCACGGTCGAGGATGGCCACGGGGATCTTGCGGGGCACCCTGGCCCGGTGGCAGCGGTACGCCGAGAAGATCGACGTCATCAGGTCCCGGAGTGGCCGGCGTTCGGCGTAGGAGAGGGCGGTGTAGCGGAGTGTGCCGGGCTTGCGGCCGCGGGTGGTGGTGAGCAGGGCGGGGCCGTGGACGCGGCCGCCCTTCCTGCTGTCGGTGATCTTCTCGGTCATGGTCCCTCCCGCCGGGCATCCTTTCACCGGTTGAGGTTGCGGTATCGGCGGACGGACAGCGGCAGGAAGACCGCCACGAAGATCAGCGGCCAGAGCACGGCCATCAGCACCGCGTGGTGCGCGATCCACGACGACCCGGCCGCCTCCGGGTTGCCGAACAGCGAGCGGGCCGCGGTCACCGTGGCCGAGATCGGGTTCCACTCGGCGATCGTGCCCAGCCAGCCGGGCATCTGCGCCGGCGCGACGAACACATTGGACACCATGGTGAGGGGGAACAGCAGCGCCCACAGGTTGTTGGCCGTTTCCGGGCTGGGGATGACCAGGCCGAGGTAGATGCCCAGCCAGATGAACGCGAACCGCAGCAGCAGGAGCAGGCCGGCGGCGGCCAGCGCGTCGAGCGGGCCGCCGCGGACGTGCCAGCCCACCGCCAGCCCGCAGCCGATCAGGATCAGCAGGTCCAGCATGGAGTTGGCCACATCGGCGATGCTGCGCCCGACCACGACGCCGGAGCGGGCCATCGGCATCGAGCGGAACCGGTCGGTCACGCCCTTCGCCGCGTCGGTGGTGATCGCGACCATGGTCGACCCGGCGCCGAACGCCATGGTCATGGTGAACATCCCGGGCAGCAGGAACTCGCGGTAGTCGCCGCCGCCGTACACCGACATCGCGCTGCCGAACACGAACCCGAACAGCAGCACCGACACGATCGGATAACCCAGGCTCCACAGGATCCGCGCCGGCTCCCGCACCCAGTACGTGAAGTCGCGGACGGCCACGGTCCACCCGTCCGCCACGGCCCACCGCACCGTGCTCACCGTTCCTCCCTTCATGGCACTCCACCTCGCCTCCGGCCCGGTCACTTAGGGCACCATCCTTCCGGCGGGCCTCATGATCTTGTGGTTCGTTGATGGGACTCGGCGGGAGCCGGGGTCATGCCGGCACCTCCACCGCGTGGTGGCCGGTCAGCCGGAGGAACACCTCGTCGAGCGTCGGCCGGCGCAGCGCCACGTCCTCGGCGACGATGCGAGCGCCGTCCAACTCCGAGAGCACTGCTCCCAAGGTGGACATCCGCTCTCGCACCGGAGCACTGATCCGGCGGGTGTCCGTGTCGACCTCGACCTCGGCCGCGCAGATCCGCCCGATGATCCCGGCGGCGGCCGGCAGGGCGGCGCCGTCGCGCAGGACCACGTCGATGCGGTCGCCGCCGATCCGCGACTTCAGCTCATCGGGTGAACCTTCGGCGATCACCCGGCCCCGGTCGATCACCGCGATCTGGCCGCAGAGCTGGTCGGCCTCGTCGAGGTACTGCGTGGTCAGCAGGACTGTGGTGCCGCCGGCCACCAGCGACCGGACCGCCGCCCAGACCTCGTTGCGGCCGCGCGGATCCAGCCCGGTGGTCGGCTCGTCGAGGAACAGCACCCGCGGTGCGAGGATCAGGCTGGCCGCCAGGTCCAGCCGGCGCCGCATGCCGCCGGAGTAGTGCTTCACCGACCTGCCGGCCGCCTCGGTCAGGTCGAACCGCTCGAGCAGCTCGTCGGCCCTGCGCCGCGCCGCCCGCGCCCCGAGGTGGAACAGCCGGCCGAACATGACCAGGTTCTGCCGCCCGGACAGGATCTCGTCCACCGCGGACTCCTGCCCGGTAAGGCCGATCCGGAAGCGCACCTCCTCGGCCCGCTCGACGACGTCGAACCCGGCCACCGCCACCCGCCCGCCGTCCGGCCGCACCAGCGTGGCCATGATCCGCACGGCCGTGGTCTTGCCGGCGCCGTTGGGCCCGAGCAGCCCGCACACCGTGCCCTCCGGCACCGCCAGGTCGAACCCGGCCAGCGCGGCGGTGTGCCCGTAGCGTTTGGCCAGCCCCTCCGCGAGCACCGCGAATCCGGTTGAGCCCACTCCGTCCTCCCAGAACTCCGTATGATGTACGACGATAGTCCCGTACAGAATACGGAGTTGTAGGATCGGCCACAATGCCAACCGAGAAGAGCGATGCGGAGCGCAGCCTGGCGCTGCTCTGGGGTGCACAGGACCGGCCAAACCGCGGCCCCAAGCCCGCCTTGACGGTCGACGTGATCGTCCGCGCCGCGATCAAGATCGCCGACACCGAGGGGATGGCGGCGCTGTCCATGCGCCGGGTCGCCGAGACGCTCGGGGTCGGCACCATGTCGCTGTACACGTACGTGCCGGCCAAGGCCGAGCTGTTCGAGCTCATGGTGGACACGGTCCTCGGCGAGACCCCGTTGCCCGAGCCAGGACCCGGCGGCTGGCGCGCCTGGCTGGAACGCTTCGCCCGCAACGGCCTCGACGGCTACCGCCGCCATCCCTGGCTGCTCGAGGTGTCGCTGACCCGCGGGCTCATGGGGCCCAACCAGACCGCGGCACTGGACGCGTTGCTGCACGCGATCTCCGGGATCGGCCTGAGCAAGGGCGAGATGATGGCCGTGGTGCAGCTGGTCGTCGGCTACGTACGGGGCGTCGCACAGTCCACAGTGGAGTCAGCACGGCTCGAGCAGCGCACCGGGGTCACCGACGAGCAGTGGTGGACCGAGGTCGCCCCGTTGCACGACAAGTACATCGACGCCGGCCGGTTCCCCACGCTGACCGCGGTCTTCTCGGCCGAGGACTGGGACGAGTGGATCGACGCGTTCGAGTTCGGCCTGCAGCGGGTGCTCGACGGGATCGAGTCGTTCGTCGACGCCCGCGCCACCTCATGACCGCGCCCGCCCCGCGGCTCCGGGTGCTCCGGCCGGCCGGTGAGGTGCGGGCCGCGGTGCTGCTGCTGCACGGCGGGCAGGAGAGCAGCCTCGGCCGCGCGCACCGGCTGCGCCCGGCCTACCTGCGGATGCTGCCGTTCGCCCGCGACCTGCACCGGCACGGCCGCCGGCACGGGATCGCGGTGTGGCTGCTGTGCAACCGGTACCGCGGGTGGAACAAGCCCGACCTGCATCCCGTGGCCGACGCCCGGTGGGCCATCGCCGAGATCCGCCGGGCCCATCCCGGCGTGCCGATCGCCCTCGTCGGTCACTCGATGGGCGGCCGGGTGGCGCTGCGGGTGGCCGACGAGCGCGGCGTGGTGGCCGTGTGCGCGCTGGCCCCGTGGACCACCGAGAAGGACCACGTCGACCAGCTCGCCGGCAAGCGCGTGCTGATCGCGCACGGCGACCGCGACACCACCACCAGCCCGGACGCGTCGTACGCCTACGCCGAGCGGGCCAAGTTGGTCACCCCGGACGTGTGCCGGTTCGACATCCGCGACGGGGACCACGCCATGATGCGCCGGGCACGAATGTGGACGCTGCTGGTCCGCCGGTTCGTGCTCGGGGCGCTGGGCACCTAAGGTAGCCAGGGCAACCCCTCGGGGGCCTCCCACGTCTTGGAGAAGGAGCGTGGGAGGGCGGGGAGCAATGAACTACGCACCGCGGAGAACGGCGATGAGCTACGGGCCACAGGGTCCGCCGAGGCGGCCGGGTCACGGCAGCACCCGGCGCATGGAGGTGCCCGGTGACCAGCAGCTTTACGGCGACCGGGGGCAGTACGGCGCAGACCAGCGACTGTACGGCGACCGCGGTCAGCGCGCGTACGAGGACCAGTACCAGTACGGCGACCGGCAGCAGTACGCGGACCAGCGGCGCTACGGCGACCAGCGCCGGCCGGGCGACCGCCCGCCGCCGGGTGGCTACGGCGCTCCGCCGCGGCCCCGCCCGCGCCGGCGGCGCCGGTTCGGGCGAGTGCTGCTGATCATCTTCCTGGCGTTCGTGGTGCTGATCGGCGCCGTGTGGCTGTACCTCGACCTGAACCTCAACCGGGTGCAGGCGCTCACCGACTACCCTGGCCGGCCGGCCGCGGGGGCCGGGACCAACTGGCTGATCGTCGGCTCGGACAGCCGGGCCGGACTGTCCGCGGAGGACCAGGAGCGCCTTGCCACCGGCGACGCCAAGGGGCAGCGCACCGACACCATGATGCTGCTGCACATCCCGGACAACGACACCAAGCCGACCCTGGTCAGCCTGCTTCGTGACTCCTATGTGGACATTCCGGGCAAGGGCAAGAACAAGCTCAACGCCGCCTACGCGTTCGGCGGGCCGAAGCTGCTGGCGCAGACCGTGGAGCTGAACACCGGGCTGCGGCTGGACCACTACATGGAGATCGGCTTCGGCGGGTTCGCCGAGATCGTCGATTCCATCGGCGGCGTGGAGATGTGCCTCAAGGAACCGATCGACGACCCCAAGGCCGGGATCAAGCTGCCGGCCGGCTGCCAGGAGCTGACCGGCGAGCAGGCGCTGGGCTACGTCCGGACGCGGGCGACCCCGCGCGCCGACTACGACCGGGTCATCCACCAGCGGGAGTTCATCGGCGCGCTGACCGACAAGGCGGCCAGCGCCGGCACCCTGCTCAACCCGTTCAAGCTCTTCCCGTTGCTGGCCAACGCTCCCGACGCGATCACCGTCGACGAGGGTGATCACCTGCACAACCTGCCCGGCCTGGCGTTCGCGATCAAGGGCGCGAGCGACGGCAGCACGGTCTCCACGACCGTCCCGGTCGGACGCAACGTCGGCTCGGCGCTGCAGTGGGACGAGGCCAAGAAGAACGCGTTGTTCGACGCCCTGCGCACCGACCAGCCGGTGCCCGACAGCGCGCTGGTGGACTGTGCTTGCTAGCTCGGGCAAGGCCGCCCTGTCGCCTTCGGCGAGCGGCCTCGGGTTGGGTTGCTTGGGTGGTTGCGGGCCGGTGTTGGGGGGTTGGGTTTCGTGGGTGGTTGGCTGACGACGCCTGCGGGCAGGGCTCGTTCCTCGCCCTGCCCTGGTCGTCGTGGGGCGGCCGCCCTCGCCAAAGATTGGCGACCCCAGCGCAGTTTTCGGGCCGCTCGGTGTTTGGGCCGCTCGGTGTTTGGGTCGCTCGGGGTTTGGGGCGGTTAGGTCTTTTGGTCGTGTAGGGCGGCGAGTGCCTTGTCGGCGTGCACGTTCATCCGCAGCTCGCTCTTGATCACCTCGAGCACCCGGCCGTCGGTGTCGATGACGAAGGTCTGGCGCTTGGTGAGCAGCGGGCCGAAGCCGCGCCGCACGCCGAACGAGCGTGCCACCGCACCGTCCTCATCGGACAGCAGCGGGAAGTCGAACGAGTGCTTGTCGGAGAACGCCCGCTGCTTGGCGACCGGGTCCGGGCTTATCCCGACCCGGATGGCGCCCACCGCGGCGAACTCCGCGGCGAGGTCGCGGAAGTGGCAGCTTTCCGCGGTGCATCCCGGGGTCATCGCGGCCGGGTAGAAGAACAGCACCACCGGGCCGTCCGCCAGGAACTCCTTGAGACTGCGGATGGTTCCGGTCTCGTCCGGCAACTCGAAGTCCGGCGCCAGCTCTCCCGCCTTCATTGAGATCTCCCTCGCTTAAGCTACATCCGTGACCAGGATCGCACGCATCGTCACCGAGCTGCTATCGCCGGCCATCGTGGTGATCCTGCTGCCGATCGCGGTCGCCTGGCAGGCCACCGGGTACCACCCGCTGCGCACCCTGTTCTGGGGCCTGGTCGTCGCCCTGTTCTACAGCGTGCTGCCGATGATCTTCATCGTGCGTGGCGCGCGGGCCGGACGCTGGGACGGCCACCACGTCCGCGACCGGGCGGACCGGTTCATGCCGCTGCTGGCCTGCCTGGCGTCCGCCCTTGCCGGGTTGGTGATCCTGGTGGCCGGGGCGGCGCCGCTGGACGTGGTGGCGCTGGCCTTGGCGATGATCGGCACCCTTGCGGTGTGCCTGGCGATCACGACCAGGTGGAAGGTGTCGCTGCACGCCACCGTGGCCGGGGGAGCGGTGGCCACGGTGACCCTGCTGTACGGCGGGTGGATGCTGCTGCTCACCCCGCTGCTGGCGCTGGTGTGCTGGTCGCGGGTGCGGCTCGCCGACCACACCGCCGCTCAGGTGCTGGTCGGCGCCGTGCTCGGCCCTCTCATCGGCGGCGCGGTGTTCCTCATGATCCGATAGTTCGGCTCCGGCCGCGGAACTCCGCCACGATCTCCTCGCCGCGAAAGACGGTGACGTCGTAGACGCCGCTGCGGCCGAAGCGGACCCGTTCCCGGGCCCTGGCCTCGAGGACGTCGCCGAGCTTGACCGGGGCGACGAACGTGATGTCCGCGTCGGCGGCCAGGGTGACCGGGCCGTGGCTGTTGCAGGCGCAGGCGAACGCCGAGTCGGCCAGCAGGAACAGGTAGCCGCCGTGCGCGACGTCGTGGCCGTTGATCATGGCCGCGGTGATCTCCATCCGCACCACCGCGCGGCCGGCGCCGGCGTCGACCAGCTCCATCCCGAGGGACCGGGAGGCCAGGTCTCCGTCCCACATCACACGCACGGCTTCAGGGATCACCGAGCCTCCGTCTCTACCATGGAAATCGCCATGTTCTCACAGGTGAGAGGCTGGACACACACTAGTTGCACCTCCGACAGTAGGAAGTCAAACTATTTCTATGAGCACGGCCACGCTGCACCGTCCGGTGCACCCGGTCCGCTTCGTCACGGCCGCCAGCCTGTTCGACGGCCACGATGCGGCGATCAACATCATGCGCCGAATCCTGCAGACCCAGGGCGCGGAGGTGATCCACCTCGGCCACAACCGGTCGGTGCGCGAGGTCGTGCAGGCCGCCGTCCAGGAGGACGTGCAGGGCGTGGCGATCAGCGCCTACCAGGGTGGCCACGTCGAGTACTTCACCTATCTGGTGGAACTTCTCGCCGAGCACGGCGCGGGCCACGTCAAGGTGTTCGGCGGCGGCGGGGGAGTGATCGTCCCCGAGGAGATCAAGCTGCTGCACTCGCGGGGCGTCGCGCGGATCTTCTCCCCGGAGGACGGCCAGGAGCTCGGCCTGGCCCGGATGATCAACTCGATGATCGAGGCGTGCGACTTCGACCTGGCGGCGTCCCCGCCGGCCGGGCTGGACTCGCTGTTCGCCGGCGACCAGCCCACCCTGGCACGCACCATCACGCAGATCGAGGCGGGCCGGCTGTCCGACGAGGCCCGCTCGGCGATCGCCGAGGCCGCCGCCGCGCGGTCGGTCCCGGTGCTGGGAATCACCGGCACCGGCGGGTCCGGCAAGTCCTCGCTGACCGACGAGCTGGTCCGGCGGTTCCGGGTGGACCAGCAGGACAAGCTGCGCATCGCGGTCGTGGCCATCGACCCGACCCGGCGCCGGGGCGGCGGCGCGCTGCTCGGCGACCGCATCCGGATGAACTCGCTGGACGGTGACCGGATCTTTTTCCGCTCCATGGCGACCCGGGGAGCGGTCACCGAGGTGCCCGAGGCGCTCATCGACGTGATCGCGGCGTGCAAGGCGGCCGGCAACGACCTGGTGATCGTGGAGACGCCCGGCATCGGGCAGGGCGACGCGGCGATCGTGCCGTTCGTGGACATCTCGCTGTACGTGATGACGCCCGAGTTCGGCGCCGCGTCCCAGCTCGAGAAGATCGACATGCTGGACTTCGCCGATGCCGTCGCCATCAACAAGTTCGAGCGCCGCGGGGCCGAGGACGCCCGCAGGGACGTGGCCCGCCAACTCGTGCGCAACCGCGAGGCGTTCGGCGTGTCCTGGGAGTCCATGCCGGTGTTCGGCACCAGCGCCGCGACCTTCAACGACGACGGCGTCACCGCGCTGTACCAGCACCTGCGCACGCTGCTGGCCGAGGACGGGCTGGCGGCCAGCGAGGGATCGCTCGCGCCTGCGCCCGGCCGGGTGTCGACCAAGGCGGCCACCGTGGTGCCGCCGGGGCGGGTGCGCTACCTGTCCGAGATCGCCGAGACGGTCCGCGCCTACCATGCCCGGACCGACGAGCAGGTCGCCGCGGTGCGCCGACAAGCCGCGCTTTCCGAGGCACAGCAGGCACTTGCCGAAGCGGATTCGTCCACTTCGGACCTCGATCGGTTGACGGACGAGGCCGCGCGGCGGGTCGACCGGGACACCGCGGAGCTGCTCGCGCAGTGGCCGAAGACCGCGGACGAGTACTCCCGCGAGGAGTTGGTGGTCCGCGTCCGGGACAAGGAGCTGCACACCCTGCTGTGGCGGGAGACGCTGTCCGGCAACAAGATTCCGCGGGTGGCGCTGCCGCGCTACGACGACCAGGGGACGCTGCTGCGGTTCCTGCGCAAGGAGAACCTGCCCGGCCGGTTCCCGTTCACCGCGGGCGTGTTCCCGTTCAAGCGGGAGACCGAGGACCCGGCCCGGATGTTCGCCGGCGAGGGCGACGCGTTCCGCACCAACCGGCGGTTCAAGCTGCTGGCCCACGGCGAGGCCACCCGGCTGTCCACCGCGTTCGACTCGGTGACGCTCTACGGCCACGACCCGGACACCCCGCCGGACGTGTACGGCAAGATCGGCACCTCTGGCGTGTCGATCGCCACGCTGGACGACATGAAGGCGCTCTACGCCGGTTTCGACCTCACCGCGCCGACCACGTCGGTGTCGATGACGATCAACGGCCCGGCGCCGACGATCCTGGCGTTCTTCCTCAACACCGCGATCGACCAGCGGATCGACGCGTTCCGCGCCGAGCACGGCCGGGAGCCGACCGCAGACGAGCGGCGCGAGATCACCGCGTGGACGTTGAGCACGGTCCGCGGCACCGTGCAGGCCGACATCCTCAAGGAGGACCAGGGGCAGAACACCTGCATCTTCTCCACCGAGTTCTCGCTGCGGATGATGGCCGACATCCAGGAGTGGTTCATCGCCAACAAGGTCCGCAACTTCTACTCGGTGTCGATCTCCGGCTACCACATCGCCGAGGCCGGGGCGAACCCGATCAGCCAGCTCGCTTTCACCCTTGCCAACGGGTTCACCTACGTGGAGTCCTATCTGGCCAGGGGCATGCACATCGACGACTTCGCGCCGAACCTGTCGTTCTTCTTCTCCAACGGGATGGACGCCGAGTACAACGTGATCGGCCGGGTGGCGCGGCGGATCTGGGCGATCGCGATGAAGGAGCGCTACGGCGCCAACGAGCGGTCGCAGAAGCTGAAGTACCACGTGCAGACCTCGGGCCGGTCGCTGCACGCGCAGGAGATGAACTTCAACGACATCCGCACCACCCTGCAGGCCCTGTGCGCGCTGTACGACAACGCGAACTCGTTGCACACCAACGCCTACGACGAGGCGATCACCACGCCGACCGAGTCCTCGGTGCGCCGCGCGATGGCCATCCAACTGATCATCAACAAGGAGTGGGGCCTGTCGATGAACGAGAACCCCTTGCAGGGCTCGTTCATCATCGACGAGCTGACCGATCTGGTCGAGGAGGCGGTGCTGGCCGAGTTCGACCGGCTCTCCGAGCGCGGCGGCGTGCTCGGCGCCATGGAGACCGGCTACCAGCGCGGCAAGATCCAGGACGAGTCGATGCTCTACGAGCAGCGCAAGCACGACGGCTCGCTGCCGTTGATCGGCGTCAACACGTTCCTACCGATCAAGGGCCACGAGGACCACGTGACCACCATCGAGCTGGCCAGGGCCACCGAGGAGGAGAAACGGTCCCAAGTGGAGCGAACTCGGGCGTTCAAGCAGCGGCACGCCGCCGAGGCCGCCGAGGCGCTGCGCCGGCTGCGTGAGGCCGCGGCCACGGAGGCGAACGTGTTCGGCGTCCTCATGGAGGCGGCCCGGGTCTGCACGCTCGGCCAGATCACCGAGGCTTTCTTCGAGGTCGGCGGCCAGTACCGGCGCAACGTCTAAGCTCGGGCCGGGACATCGTCGTCGGAAGGGATAGCCGTGGCCGAGATCAGTCGGGTGGGGGTCGTCGGGGCGGGGTTGATGGGCTCCGGGATCGCCGAGGTGTGCGCGCGGGCCGGGCTGGACGTGGTGATCAGCGAGGTCGACCGGGACGCGGCCGACGCGGGGCGGCGGCGGATCGAGGCGTCGCTGGCCCGGGGCCTCAAGCACGCCAAGCTCACCGAGGCCGAGCGGGACGAGGCGCTCGGCCGGATGCGGTTCACCACCGACCTCGGCACGTTCGCCGACCGCCAGCTGGTGATCGAGGCCGTCGTGGAGAACGAGCAGGCCAAGACCGAGGTGTTCACCGCGCTGGACAAGGTGGTCGGCGACCCGGAGGCGATCTTCGCGTCCAACACCTCGTCGATCCCGATCATGAAGCTGGGCATGGCGACGTCCCGCCCGCACCAGGTGATCGGCATCCACTTCTTCAACCCGGTGCCGGTGCTCAAGCTCGTCGAGCTGGTCCCGTCGCTGCTCACCGGGGACGCCACCCGGGAGCGCGCGAAGTCCTTTGTGGAGGGTCTGCTTGGCAAGCAGGTGATCCTGTCCCAGGACCGGGCCGGGTTCGTGGTCAACGCGCTGCTGGTGCCGTACCTGCTGTCGGCGATCCGGATGCTGGAGTCCGGGTTCGCCTCCGCCGAGGACATCGACCACGGCATGGTGCTCGGCTGCAACCACCCGATGGGCCCGCTGGCGCTGACCGACCTGATCGGGCTGGACACCACCAAGGCCATCGCCGAGTCGATGTACGACGAGTTCAAGGAGCCGCTGTTCTCCCCGCCGCCGCTGCTGCTGCGCATGGTCGACGCCGGGTTGCTGGGCAAGAAGAGCGGTCGCGGCTTTTACGAGTACCGTTCCTGAATGCTACGAAACAGTTACTGGCAGTGTGAGCGGTCCCGGGGCATGCTGAATGCATGACCACCGAGGGCACGCATAGCCATAACGAGGTGGACGGACCCGTCACCGGCTCGGTAGTACAGGTTGGCCACCTCGCCGGCACTGTGAATGTGTACCTGGGTGAGGCGGAGCGGCTCAAGCGGCAGCTCACGGAAACCCAGGCCGGCTTGGCGGCCGTGGAACAGCAACGCAACCGGTTCCTGGCTATCGTGGAGGCCCTCGTCACGATCAACATGCGGTTGAAGGACGACCGGCAGCGGCTGCTCGACAAGCAGGACGATCTGCGCCTCCAGCTGGAACAGACCAACGAGCGGCAGGCCGAGGTTCTGCGCACCCTCAGGCTGATGGATCGTCGGGCGCGAGACCTCGCCCTTCAGCTCACGCGCACCAGCCGCCAGCTGGGCCAGGCACATGACCGCATCGACGAGGCCAACCGCCTGATCCACGTGCTGCAGGACCGCGCGAAGCTGCTCGAGGCGAGGCTTCGCACGGAGCTTCCGTCCGTACACGATTCGAATCTCGGCATTCCGGAGCCGGCGATCCCGGTCAGTGTGTACCGGCAGGCGCTGGACCGCACCGAGGAAGCACTTCAGTCCGGCACGGAACGAATGGCGCAACTGAATGAGCGGTTCGCCCAGCCGCCCGTGGGCGCACCCGGCATCGTGGGCGCCGAACCGGCGGATGCCCACCCCGCACCGGTGGGCCGCTGCAGCGGACACGTCGCTGCCGAACGGGGTGATTCGTCATTATGGAAAGGCGTGGGTGGGCTGGCCATGGTCGGTGTCATGGCTTTCGTAATATATGGCAACATAACCTCGCCCAGGCTGGACTATGCGAGCGGCAACAGGCCTGAGCAAGAATGGACCGCATGCTTCAGTTCGCCTTGCGTGCCATTGCTGATCGGCTACAAATGGAACCTGTCAGATCTTGCCGGCATTACGACTAACTTCACCACGAACCGCAGCGACGTGCGCTCCCTGACCGGAACCCTGAGCTATGACCCCGACCGGTGTCCATCGGCAAGCATCGACTGGTCGGTTCGCGGCGACGGAACAACGCTGAGCTCGGGCACTCTCACCGCCGAGCAGCCCCGCATCGAGTTGGACGCACCGCTGGCCGACGGCACGCAGCGGATCACGTTCACCGCATCTCGTTCTCCGGGCGACACGAGCTGTGCCCTGACGTGGGATTCCCCCAAGGTGCACACGGACAACTTCTTGGCGCCGTTGTAGCGTGATACAAAGAGGCATGGATGTCTCATCGATTCAGACTGAGGTTCCGTGCCTACCTGGGCCGGGGTCGATGCACTGGCGGTACGGCGGCGAGGTCCGCGGCTACCTGCTGCTGGTGAAGGCCGGCCTGCTGCAGCTCATGCACCCCGGCCTCGGCGCGGGTGTCGAGCAGCATTCGGACTTCTTCAACGAGCCGTGGGAGCGGGTGCTCCGCTCGGTCCCGGAGATCCAGGGGACCACGTTCGACTGGCCGTCAGGCGCCGCGACCGCCCGCAGGATCCGCGACTTCCACACCGACATCAAGGGCGTCGACGGCCGCGGGCGCCGGTACCACGCGCTCGATCCGGAGGTGTACTTCTGGGCCCACGCCACGATCTTCGACGCGCTGTTCCAGATGATCGACCTGTTCGACCATCCGATGAGCCTGGCGGAAAAGGAGCAGCTGTACGCCGAAGGGTGCGAGATCTACCGGGCGTACGGCGTCAGCGACCGGGTCATGCCGCCCGACTGGCCGTCGTTCGTCGAGTACTTCGACCGCGTCTGCCGCGAGGACCTGGAGATCACCCCGGCCGCCGCCGGTCTGATCGCCTTCGCCAAGGACCCACCGCGGACGTTCCCCCTCGTTCCCGCGCCGCTGTACCGCGCGCTGCGCCGGCCAACCGCCCGCCCGCTGTGGTGGATCGCGGTCGGCACCCTGCCCGTCCCCGTCCGCTCACTGATCGGTGAGCGCTGGACCGACCGGGACGAATGGCTGTTCCGCCGGTTCCGCGGCCTGGTCCGGCACACCTGGCCGCTGGTCCCGCCCCGGCTGCGCTACACCGCGCGGGCCAGGGCCGGTTTCCGGCGAACCGGCGTCGGCCCTCGGTAGGCTCGACGGTGTGGCGGCACCGGACGCGAGCGCCCTGCTCGACCTGGTCATGGCGGGGCAGTCGGCGACCGACACCGTCGCCGAGACGATCCTCGACGCCGCGCTCGACGAGTTCCTCGCCTACGGCCTCCGCCGCACCAACGTCGACGCCGTGGCCAAGCGCGCAGGCGTCTCCCGTGCCACCCTCTACCGCCGCTTCGACGGCAAGGACGCCCTCGTCCAGGCCGTCCTCGTCCGCGAGTGCCACCGGTTCTTCACCAGCATCGTCGCTGCCATCGGGCACCTGCCCACCATGGAGGAGCGCCTCGTCGAGGGCTTCGTGATCGGCGTCCGCCACGCCCGCACCCACCCCCTGATGAACCGGCTGATGGCCAGCGACTCCGAGGCCCTGCTCCCGTACCTCACCGTCAACGGCGCCCTCGTCGTCGCCGTCGCCCGCGACTTCCTCGTCCAGCAAGGCGAATCCGTCGACGGTCCGCTCCCGTCCATCGCCGGCCGCACCCCCGCCGGCGTCGCCGAGCTCTTCGTCCGCCTTGCCATCTCCTTCACCCTCACCCCCCACAGCGCCATCCCCCTCGACACCGACACCGCCGTCCGCGCCTTCGCCCGCAACTATCTCGCCCCCCTCATGCGCCCGTAACCGAATCGGCCACCCCGTCAAGCCCCCTCCGCCTCGGCGCGCCCAGTTGTCCACACCCACCCCACCTGTCCACACCGGCCCCGAAGTTGACCCGTTGCCTCACGTCAAGATGCCCGCGTAGGGGGAGTCGTTGCCTCATGAGAAATGCCCGCCATGGACAGCCCGGTGTAGGGGTTGATCGGGAAGTAGGTGCGGGTGACCTCGGCGGCCAGCGCGTCGGACAG
>NZ_DASZCQ010000074.1:0-43336 GCF_035942955.1 Actinophytocola sp.
GCGCCCGGCGCGGTGCTCCCTTTGGTCTGGCGATCTTGTTTCCGCGGGTGCCGACTTTGTTGGCTTTGTCGGGCAAGCGCGCGGCGCGATGGGATGGGATGGGATGGCGAAGGCCGCCTTTGTTTCATGCGGCTGAAGGCGGCCTTCGCCCGAGGCTAGCGGGTCAGCGGAGGATGACCGTTGGCGCGAGGGTCGTGGTTGCGGTGGGGGCGGATTGGCGGGTGGTGGACTGGCCGGCGGCCAGGGTGCCGCCGGTGATCTCCAGGCCGCCGGTTGGCACGGTCATGGGGACGCGGAACTGGCCGTTGCTGGGGGCGGAGGCCACCGGCAGGACCGGGAAGGCGTTGCCGCCCGGCATGATCGACGTCGAGATGTAGTCGCCGAACATCCGGCCCTGGGTGGTGTTCGGCAGCCAGGACAGCGTCATCGGGCCGGCGATCTGCACCGGGGCGCTCCACGTCGTGCCGCCGTCGGTCGACGAGATGAACCCGACGTTGAGCCGGCAGGTCGACGACGTGCAGGAGCCGTTGGAGTAGAAGTAATACGTAACGCCGATCCGGGCGGACGCGCCGCCGCTGCTGCGGTCGACGGCGATGCCGGGGGCGAAGTGGTCGACGCCGCTGGACACCGGGTCGATCGGGATCCGGATCGTCGGGCTCCACGTGATCTCGCTGGTCGACTTCGCCAGCACAATGTCGTTGCTGGCGCAACCCAACCGGAAGCCGCAGTCGGACCAGACGACGTAGACCGTGCCCGGCCCGTCGACCTCGGCGGAGGGCAGGGGAAACTCGCGCAGGCCACCGGCGGGGGAGCGGTGGAAGACCGAGTCGACCGACACCGTGGCCCGCCAGGACGCGCCGCCGTCGACCGAGCGGAACGAGCGGATCTCACCGGTGAGCGTGTCGAAGTAGGGCACGATCACGGTGCCGTTGTTGAGGGTCACCGGCTGGCCGCCGACCCCCACCGCCCCGTCGCCGGTTGCCTGCGCGGCGCTCCAGGTGAGCCCGCCGTCCCTGGACGTCTTCATCCGGATTCCGTTGCCGGACACGGTGTCGTACTGGGTGTAGCAGTTGCCGAAGAACGGGCTGGCCGCGCTGTTGTCGCAGACGATCCACGGTTTGTCCAGGTCGCCGGTGGCGGTGACGATCGGGGTGCTCCAGGTCAGGCCGCCGTTGGTGGACCGGCTGGTGAGCACGTCGGAGCTGGCCGACGTGATGCCGAGCGAGGAGATCAGCCAGACGTTGTGCCGGGCGTCGAACGTCACGGACGGGCCGGACACCTGGCCGTACCGGCCGGCGGGGCTGCCGTTGGCGGTGATCCCAGGCAGGAACCCGCGCGTCCAGGTCTCGCCGCCGTTGGTGGACGTGGCCCAACCGATGTTGGACGCACCGCCGGCGAAGACCCGGCCGGTCTGGAACGCCGACACGATCGTGGCGCCGAACTGGAAGGTGTCCGGGCTGACCTGGGTCTGGTGCTGTGCCTGGGCATCGGTGTAGGGGTCATTGCTCACCTGGGTCAGCGGCACGTTGGCGTAGGCTGGGGGCGTCGCGAGCGCGGCGGCGGTGACGGCCGCGAGGGCGACGAGGCATGACCGGGTAAGTGGGCCGACGAGACGCATGTGCGTCCCCCTTCCCTTTTGTGGGCGTGTTTGTGGGAAGCCGGCCGGCCGATCAGATGTAACAAGTCGCCGCCGTGAGCGGCAAGAGCCCCAGGTGTTTCCCCGCGAGCAGCCACGGATGGCGGCCCGCTTCCGACTAGGTGACCAGCATCAGCACCGCGGTGATCACGGCTGCCACGGACAGGCCGGTGCCGACGATCCAGGTCGTCCACGATGGAGGCAGCGGCTCGCCCAGCCGCATCGCCCGCTCCACCCGGCGCCACCGCCGGTGGCTGGTGGCCGCCAGCAGCAGGGCAAGGCCGATCAGCAGCAGCCCGAGCACCAGCCGCGCCGGACGCGGGATCGCCGCGGGCAGGAACTGGATCACCGCCACCCCGGCGGCCAGCAGCGCGAGCGCCGTGCGGACGCCGGCCAGGAACGTCCGCTCGTTGGCGAGGGAGAACCGGTAGTCCGGCTCGTTGCCCACCGCCCGCACGGATCGATCGGGTGTCCAGCCAGGCACCCGGACAGTGTGGCCCTACACCCGCGGCCGGGCGGCGCCGGGTCCCCGAGTCCGATGTAGACGACGATCTGTCCTAGTAGGGCTATTGGGAAGCCCTTGGAGCGTCAGCGCTTGGCGTGCCTGCCGGACTGAGCCGAACCGGCGGGGCCGGCCGGGCCGGACGCGCCGGAGTGGCCGGCCGGTGCGCTCGTGGCGGCCGCGCCGGGCGCGCCCGCGTGCCGACCCCTTGTGCCGCTGGACGCGAAGTTGGCGCTCTGGGCCTGCTTCGGCAGCGACGGGGTTTGCACGGCGGGTCGGCGTTCCGGCGGCTGGGGCCGAACCTCCGGCCTGGCCGCCCGGTCGGCAGAAGCCTTGTCCGGTTTGGCGGCCTTGTCGCCCGCAATCACCTTGTCCGCCGGGATCGGCTTGGAGCGGACGGAGGCCGCCGGGGCGGCCATTCCCTGTGCCTGAGGCTGATCGCCGACGGGTGCCGCGGCGGATCCCTGCGGCTGCTGCACGGGTGCGGCCGGGCCGCCGGACGCGACCGCGCCGCCGCCGTGCTCCGGGCCGACCGGCGACGAGTCGGACGCGACCACGGTCACCGCGGTCACCGCCGCGATCGCGGCGGCCGCGCCGGCCTGGGCGGCCAGCGCCGAGACCGAGGCCTTCACCGTGGACAGCCACGACATCGTGCCCGCAAGGCCGGACGAGGCGGTGCCAAGCACGGACCCGTTCAGGTAGGCGGCCGCGAACGGGGCGCCGAGCACGATGGGCGCGAGGATCGAGCGCAGCTCGCCGTTGAGTCGCTCGAGGCCGTCGGCCAGCTCGCGGCAGCGCGGGCAGCGGGCCAGGTGCGCGGAGATCTTGCGCTGCTGCGGCACGGACAGGCTCTGCCGCACCCAGCCGGCGAGCTTGGCGGTCGCCGCCCGGCACTCCCGGCGCTCGACCGGGGGCAGGTGCTGGCGCAGGTAGGCCAGGCGCAGGCCCTCCCGGGCCCGGTAGGCCAGCGCCGCGACCCCGTTGGGCGTCATGCCGAGCACCGGGGCGATGTCCGCGGGCGTCTCGCCCTCGATCTCGGTGTGCCACAACACCAGGCGCCACCGCTCAGGCAGGCAGGCGAACGCGCTCGCGGCGTCGTTGCCGTGCAGCCGGGACACGACCGGGTCGTCGGGGGCGGGCGGCAGGTAGTTGTCGGGCAGGTCGGCGAACAGCGCGGTGGCCGGGGTCCGGCGGGCGGCATTGATCGCCAGGTGGCGCATGGTCACCAGCAGGTACGGGCGGAACTCCTCGGACGGACCGCGGCCGGAGCGCAGGATCTGCAGCACCCGGGTGAACGCCTCGGCTACCAGATCTTCCCGCTCGGCGGCGGTGCTCGACAGGCACGCGGCCGCGCGTTTGGCGGCGGAAAGGTGCCGTTCGTACAGGACGCCGTACGCGTTGGTCTCGCCGCGCCGGACCGCGGCGATCAACGCCGCGTCGCTCGGGCCGTGTGGGACCTGCTCGAGGGCCTCGGTCACCGGCTTACCTCCGCGTCGTACGACGGTTCATGTATCGAACAGCGACTAGAAACATTACGACATGAACGGCCCACGTGTCCGGACACAGTTGACACCAGTTGCAGCAAGCAAGGTGCCCCGTTTGGCGGTGTCCTGAACGGACAAATCAATGACACACTCCGCGTCGATCGTGATCGATGCAGGTAGCTGACCGAGGGGACAAGTAACCGCATAGTGCAGGTGGTCGCCGTCGACTTGGGACGACCACGGGGGAAGAACGGTGTCATGTCCTCCTCCCATCCGGGAAGGGCAGGATTCGCCATGACCAAGGCCGCACCGACTGCCGAACGACAGGAGGCGGGAGCGGGTCACTTATTCGTCGCGCTGGACCGGTGGTCGGAGCGTACTCCCACGTCCATTGCGGTGTCCGCGCCGGACGGGAGCCTCGACTTCCGCGAGCTGGCCCGGCGCACCCGCGCGATCGCCGGATCGCTCGCCGCCGCCGGGGTCGGTCGCGGCAGCACCGTCGGCCTGGCCAACGGCCGGTCCCGGCTGTCGGTCCCGTCCTGGCTCGCGGTGTGGTGGCTCGGCGCCACGGCGGTCCCGGTCGACGACCGGTTCCCGGCCGACCGGCTCAACTTCGTGCTGCGCGACGCCGGGGTCGATGTGCTGCTCGCCGACCGGATCCACCCCGACGCCGTTCCGCCAGGTGTGCGCCGAATCCCACCGGGAGCGTCCGGCGCGACCGTCGCGCCGGTCGAGGTCGGCGGCGACGACTGCGCATACCTCATCTACACCTCCGGCACCACCGGGCGGCCCAAGGGCGTGGAGATCACCTACCGGGGGCTCGGCACGTTCCTGTCCGCACTCGCCGGGATCGGGCTGACCCCGGGCGGCATGGGGGTCAACCCGCTGTCGCCCGGGTTCGACGGCTGGCTGTGGTGCACGCTGCTGTACCTGCTGCACGGCCAGGGGCTGGCGATCATCGACCTGGCCGACGGCGACGCCGAGCACGCCGACCTCGCCGCGCGCATCGCCGCGGTCCGGCCGCGCACGGTATGCCTCACCCCGTCCCTGCTCGCCTCCTGCGTCGATGCACTGTCCACTGTGGACGTCGTGGTGGTCGCGGGGGAGCCGTGCCCGCGGGGCCTTGCCGAGCGGCTGGCCGGCGGGCGGCGGGTGCTCAACGTGTACGGGCCCACCGAGACCACCATCGCGGCCACGTGGGCGGACAACGCGCGCGGCGACGACGTGCTGACCATCGGCCGGCCGCTGCCCGGCTACCAGACCCACGTGCTCGACGAGCACGGCGTCCCGGCGCGCGCCGGTGAGCTGTACATCGGCGGGCCGGCCGTCGCGCGGGGCTACCGCAACCGGCCGGGGCTGACCGCGGAGCGGTTCGTGCCCGGCCCGCTCGGCGACCGGCTCTACCGGACCGGCGACCTGGTATCGATCAGGTCGGACGGGCTGCTCGAGTACGTCGGCCGGCGCGACGAGCAGGTGAAGGTGCGCGGGTTCCGGGTGGAGCTGCGCGAGGTGGAGCTGGTGGCCGAGGAGCTCGAGACGGTCACCGCGGCCGCCGCCTACGTGCCCGACCCGGGGCAGACGATCGGGCTGGCCGTCGTCCCGGCGCCCGGCCGCACCGCCGACCCCGCCGCGATCCGCGACCACTGCCGCAACCGGTTGCCCGACTTCATGGTGCCCGCCGGGATCGACGTCGTCGCCGCGCTTCCGGCCACCGCCAACGGAAAGGTCGACCGGGCGGCGCTGGCCCGGCGCGCGGCCGGTGGCCGGCCGGCGGCCGGCCGGGCCCCCGCCACCACGCGGGAGCTGGAGGTGTGCGCGGCCTGGAGCGAGGTGCTCGACCGCCCGGTCGCCGACGTCGACGCCGACTTCTTCGAGCTCGGCGGCCACTCGTTGCTGGCGGCCATGGCGGTGAGCGCGCTGCGCGAGCGCACCGGCATCCGGCTGTCCATGCAGACCCTGCTCGCCCACCCGACCCCGGCGGAGCTGGCGGCCGAGCTGGACCGGCTGGCCGGCGGCGCCGGAACCGGGCTGCCGGTCGCGGGCCGGAGCGCGGGCGGGTGGCTGGTGCCGTGGTCCGCGGTGCCCGCCGAGCGCCCGACCGTGCTGTGCGTGCCGCCGGCCGGCTCGGGCTGCGGCCGGTACCGCGCCTGGCAGGAGGTGCTCGGCGACGACTTCTCGGTGGTCGGCGTGCAACTGCCCGGCCGGGAGAACCGGCTCGGCGAGCCCCATCCGTCTACTTTGGACGAAATGGTGTCCGCGATCACCGCGCAGGTCCTCGATGTGGTCAAGCCGGACCAGCCGCTGCTGGTGTTCGGCGAGAGCTACGGCGGGCTGATCGGCTACGAGATCACCCGGCGGCTCGGGGAGCACGGCCGGTGGCCGGCCGCGCTGGTGCTGGCCGCCTGCGAGCCGCCGCAGCTGCGCGACGCGCCCGAGGGCCTGGTCGAGCACGCCCGGCACGGCATGCTGGAGACCGGCATCGACCACGACACCCGCGCGCAGGTCCTCGACCTGGTGCGCCGCGACGTCGAGCTGATCCGCGACTACCGGGCGCCGGCCGACCCGCGGGTGGACGCCGCGGTGCACGTGTGGGGCGCCGACCGCGACGACACCGCCAGCCCGGAGCGGCTGGACGCGTGGCCGGAATACCTCGGCATGCCGGTGCACCGCAGGCGGTTCGAAGGCAGCCACGTGTTCGTCACCGAGCAGGCGGCCGTCATCCCGCGGCTGCTCGGCGAGATCCTCGGCGGCCGGCGGGTCCCGCTGCCCGGCCCGCGCAGGGCGGGGGCGGTGCCGTGCTGATCGACCTGACCGACGCGAAACCCTTCGGACGCAACGAGTTCCGCGAGACGATGGCGTGGCTGCGGGCCAACGACCCGGTGCACTGGCACACCCGGGTGGACGGTCCGGGGTTCTGGGCGGTGACCCGGTACGACGACGCGCTGCGCGTCTACCGGGACGCCGAGACGTTCAGCTCCCGGTTCGGTATGCGCCTCGAGACCAACCCGGCCGCGGTCTCCGCGGTCACCGGACGCATGCTGATCGTGTCCGACCCGCCGGACCACACGCAGCTCAAACGCGTGCTGTCCCGCGGGCTCGGCCCGGACACCGTGGCCGCCGCCGGCCGGCTGGCCCGGGACGTCGTGCGGGACCTGCTCGCCGAGGCGCTGGCGGCCGGCGAGGTCAACATGGCCGAGGTGGCCCGCCGGCTCCCGACCCGGGTGGTGTGCGGGCTGATGGGCGTCCCGCGCGACGAGTGGGACTGGCTCGGCGGGACCATGAACACCGCGTTCGAGGGCGAGGACGAGGAGACCCGGCGCGCATCGCACGCCGAGATCTTCCTGTACTTCACCGAGCTGGTGGCCCGGCGCCGGCGCAACCCCGGCGACGACTTCGTCAGCCGGATCGCCCTCGACCGGCGGACGACGGCGGACGGCGAGCGGCCGCTGAGCGACGAGGAGATCGTCGTCAACTGCAACGGCGTGCTGGCCGGCGGCAACGAGACCACCCGGTACTCGGCGGCCGGGGCGGTGCTCGCGCTCGTCGAGCACCCGGACCAGTGGGCGGCGCTGCGCGCGGGCGGCCCCGCGGTCCTGCCGACCGCGGTCGAGGAGGCGTTGCGGTGGACCACACCCGGCGTGCACGTGCTGCGCACCGCCATGGCGCCGGCCCGGATCGGCGACCGGGACATCGCCGCCGGCGACCGGGTGACGATCTGGAACATCTCCGCCAACCGCGACGAGGCCGCGTTCCCCCACGCCGACCGGTTCGACATCACCCGCACCCCCAACAAGCACGTCGCCTTCGGCGACGGCCGGCACCTGTGCCTCGGCGCCCGGCTGGCCCGGCTGGAGCTGTCGATCTTCCTCGAGGAGCTGGTCGACCGGGTGGAGCGGGTCGAGCTGACCGGCGAGCCGGAGTACACCGCGTCGAACTTCACGTGGGGTGCCAAGAGCCTGCCGGTCCGGCTCGTCGCACGGCGGTAGATTGTGCCGGTGGGCGGCAGCGAGCAGCCGAAGGTTCGATCGCGGGTGCGCTCGCGGCACGAGTCGCGAGTGCTGGAGTTGCTGCGTGACGAGGGACCGCTGTCCCGGGTCGCACTGGGGGAGCGGCTGGAGCTGCCGCGCGCCAAGCTCGCCGGCGAGCTGTCCCGGCTGATCGACTCCGGGCTGGTCGAGATCGGGGGCCCGGCGGCCAGCCGCGGCGGCCGGCGGTCGACGCTCGTGCACCTCGCCGACGACCTGCGGTTCATCGCGGTGGACGTCGGGGCGACGTCGGTGGCGGTGGCGGTCACCGACGGGCGCTGCGAGGTGCTGGCCAACGAGCGCGAGGAGTGCGACGTCCGGCTCGGCCCGACCCAGGTGCTCGGCCGGGTGGTTGACCTGGCCGGCCGGGTGGTGGGCAAGGCGCCGGGCCGGCTGATGGGCGCCGGCGTCGGGCTGCCCGGCCCGGTCAGCTTCCGCGACGGCATGCCGGTGGCGCCGCCGATCATGCCCGGCTGGGACCGCTACCCGGTGCGCGAGGAGCTGGCCGGCAAGTGGGGCCGGCCGGTCGTGGTGGACAACGACGTGAACATCATGGCGCTTGGGGAGCGGCACGCCGGCGTGGCCCGCTCGCTGGACGACCTGATCTTCGTCAAGATCGGCACCGGGATCGGCTGCGGCATCGTCGTCGGCGGCCGGGTCTACCGCGGGGTGGCCGGCACCGCGGGCGACATCGGCCACATCAAGCTGGACGACTACGGTCCGGCCTGCGCCTGCGGCGAGGTGGGCTGCCTCGAGGCCTACTTCGGCGGCGCCGCCCTCGCCCGCGACGCGCTGACCCTGGCCCGCAGCGGCCGGTCCGGCATGCTGGCCGCGACCCTTGAGGAGCGCGGCCAGCTCACCGCCGCCGACGTCGGCACCGCCGCCGCGGCCGGCGACTTCGGCGCCGCCAACCTGGTCCGCGAGGGCGGCCGCCGGCTCGGCCACGTGATCGCCTCGCTGGTCAGCTTCCTCAACCCCGGCATGGTCGTCATCGGCGGCGGCGTCTCCCGGCTCGGCCACCCCCTGCTGGCCGAGGTCCGCAGCTCCGTCTACCGCCGCTCCCTGCCCCTGGCCACCGGCAACCTCCCGATCGTGCTCTCCGAGCTCGGCGACCTGGCCGGCGTCACCGGCGCCGCCTGGTCGGCCACGGACCACATCTTCAACTGACCAGCACGGCTTGAGCACACTTTCGCTTCTCTTTTGCGAAAGTAGGGCCGGCACGTTGGGCTGAATGGCGTATTGATCTGGGTGTGCCCCCTGGGACAGGCTCTCAACCAATCAGCTTTTGATCGGGCCCTCAACGAAGTGGGGCAGCGTGGGACACAACCGTCCGGCAGATCAGGCCGGCCTGCGCCGCGGGAACCTCGCCCTGCTCGTGCGCACCCTGCGCACGCACGGCGCGCTGTCCCGCGCGCAGCTCGCGGTGCGCTCCGGGCTGTCGAAGGCGACGGTGTCCTCGCTGGTCACCGACCTCGAGCAGCGCGGGCTGGTGCACTCGGCGGGGGTGTCGGCGGGCGGGCAGGGCCGGCCGGGGCAGCTGGTCGACCTGCGTCCGAGCAGCGCCTGCGGGGTGGGGCTGGACCTGCACGTGGCCCACGTCGGCGGGGTGGTCACCGACCTGACCGGAAGCGTGCTGTTTCGTCGAAGAGTGGCCTGTGATGTGCCGGCCGTCGACCCCGAGCTGGCGCTTGACCAGCTTGCCGCGGTGGCCAGGGACGCGCTGGCCGTGGTGCGGGCGGCCGGCGGGCATCCGGCCGGGGTGGCGGTGTCGGTGCCGGGGCTGGTGGACATCGACGCGGGCGTGGTGCGGCTGGCCCCGCGGCTGCGCTGGCGCGAGGTGCCGGTCGCCGACGGGCTCGCCGCGCGGACCGGGCTGGCGCTGCTGGACATCGCCGTCGACAACGACGCCAACCTCGGCGCCATGGCCGAGCACGCCGGCATGCCGGTCTCCGACCTGGTGTACCTGACCGGCGACTTCGGCATCGGCGGCGGGGTGATCTGCGACGGCCGGCTGGTGCGCGGCGCGCTCGGGTTCGCCGGCGAGATCGGCCACATGTCGATGGACCCGCTCGGCCCGACCTGCTCGTGCGGCCGGCGCGGCTGCTGGGAGACCCAGGTCGGGCTCGGCGCGCTGCTGCACGCCTGCGCCGACCCGGACGACCCGGTCCGCGACCCGACGCTCGACCTCGACGAGTGCATGGCGATCATCCGGGCCAGGGCCGAGCGGGGCGACCGGCGCACCCTGCACGCGCTGCACCAGATCGGCTCGGCGCTCGGCGCGGGAGTGTCCATTGTGGTCAACCTGCTCAACCCGGCGGTGGTCGTGCTCGGCGGTTACTTCGCCGCGCTGCCCGAGTGGCTGGTGGAGCCGGTGCGCGCGGAGGTGACTGCGCGGGTGCTGGCCCCGGGCGCCGGTGGGGTCACGGTGGTCGGCTCGCGGCTGGGCTTCACCGCGGCGACCACCGGCGGCGCGCTCGCCTCGCTGCGCCGGGTGCTCGACGACCCGACCGTGGTTCCCCTGATCAAGGAGGAGGTGCGGGTGTGAGCGGAGCCTGCGGAGCGAACCAACTGATGCTCCTGCGTCTCCGAGGAACGAGGAGGCGCAGGCTTGGCGGAGCTTGCGGAGCGAACCAACTGATGCTCCTGCGTCTTCGAGGAACGAGGAGAGGCAGGCTTGGCGGAGCCTGCAGAGCGAACCAACCAACACGGGGTCTCCATCACCGAGCTTGCGAGGTGATGCTTTGACGGAGGAACTCCTGTCGATGACCGGGATCGTGAAGACGTTCCCCGGTGTGCGGGCGCTGGACGGGGTCGATCTCGAGGTGCGCGCGGGCGAGGTGCACTGCCTGCTCGGGCAGAACGGCGCGGGGAAGTCCACCCTGATCAAGGTGCTGTCCGGGGCGCACCAGCCGGACGCCGGGGAGATCGTCTGGCGCGGCGAGCCCACCAAGTTCGGCTCGCCGGTGGCCGCGTTCCGGCAGGGAATCGCCACGATGTACCAGGAGCTGGACCTGGTGCCCGCGCTGTCGGTGGCGGAGAACATCTTCCTCGGGCACGAGCGCTCCCGGTTCGGGTTCAGCAAGCGACGGTCGGCACGGGCGGCGGCCGCCGCGCTGATGCGCCGGCTGGGCCACCCGGAGATCTCGCCGCAGCGGGAGGTCGCGGCGCTGTCGGCCGCCGGCCAGCAACTCGTGTCGATGGCACGGGCGCTGGCCCACGACGCCCGGCTGATCGTGATGGACGAGCCGACCGCGGCGCTGGCCTCCGACGAGGTGGACAACCTGTTCCGCATCGTCGGGGAGCTGACCGCGGACGGGGTCGCGGTGGTCTACATCTCCCACCGGCTGGACGAGATCCGCCGGATCGGGCACCGGGTGACCGTGCTCAAGGACGGTCGGACGGTGGCCGCCGGGCTGGACGCGGCCGGCACGCCCACCTCCGAGCTGGTCAACCTGATGTCCGGCCGGATGGTGGAGACCGTCTTCCCGGTCCGCGACGTGTCCACAGTGGACAACGCGACGGAGGCGCTGCGGGTCGAGGGGCTCAGCCGGGCGGGGGAGTTCACCGACGTCTCGTTCACCGTGCACGCCGGGGAGATCCTCGGCATCGCCGGCCTGGTCGGCTCCGGTCGCAGCGAGCTGCTGGAGACCGTGTTCGGGGCGCGCCGGCCGGACTCGGGAACCGTGCTGGTGAACGGGAAACGGCTGGCGCCGGGGAGCGTGGTCGCCGCGGTCGCGGCGGGCATGGGCCTGGCGCCGGAGGAGCGCAAGAGCCAGGGACTGCTGCTCGACGCGACCGTGGCCACGAACGTGACGCTGGCCAGCCTGCCCGCCTACAGCCGGGCCGGGTTCACCGACCGGCGCCGCGAGCTGAAGGACTCGCGCACCACGTTGCGGCGCCTCGACCTTCGGCCGGCCGACCCGCGCCGGATCATGCGCACGCTGTCCGGCGGCAACCAGCAGAAGGCCGTCGTGGCCCGGTGGCTGGTGCGCAACTGCCGGGTGCTGCTCCTGGACGAGCCGACCCGCGGCGTGGACGTCGGCGCGCGGGCCGAGCTGTACCACCTGATCCACGAGCTGGCCGCGGCCGGCGTCGCGGTGGTGCTGGTGTCCAGCGAGATGCCGGAGGTGCTCGGCCTTTCCGACCGGGTGCTGGTGCTGCGCGACGGGCAGGTGCTCGCCGACGCGCCGGCCGGCGAGCTCACCGAGGCCGCCGTGCTGGACATGATCATGGAGACCACGGAGGTGTTGGCATGAGAGCGGAGCTTGCGGAGCGAACCATCGATACTCCGGCAGCTCCGAGCCTGCGAGGAGATGCCGGCTTGGCGGAGCTTGCGGAGCGAACCATCCGACACTGCCCTGCCGCCGAGGAACGAGGCGGCAGGGTCGCCGTCACCGAGCTTGCGAGGTGACGCTATGAGTGATGTGACCACCGAGCGGGAAGCCGCGCCAACCGAGGTGGCCGAACCCCGCAAGACGGAGCGCGACCGGCGGTTCCAGCTCGACATCCGGCTCACCGCGCTGATCGGTGTGCTCGTGCTGCTGTGCGTGGTCGGCTACATCAGCCAGCCGGAGACCTTCCTCAACGACAGCAACATCTCCACGATGCTGCGGCTGGCCGCGGCGATCGGCGTGGTCAGCGTCGGCATGACGTTCGTGATCATCAGCGGCGGCATCGACCTGTCCGTCGGCTCGCTCGTGGCGCTGGCCAGCGTGTGGATGACCACGTTGGCCACGCAGTCCTACGGCCCGTGGATCATGGTGCTGTGCGCGCTGCTCGTCGGGCTGGGCGCCGGGCTGATCAACGGAGTGCTGATCGCCTACGGCCGGATCGTGCCGTTCATCGCGACGCTGGCGATGTACGCCTCGGCACGGGGATTGGCCGAGCGGCTGTCCAACCGGCAGACCCAGGTGGTCACCGAGACCGGGTTCACCACCTTCTTCCGCGGCGACTTCCTCGGCATCCCGGTGCTGATCTGGATTCTCGCCGTGGTGTTCGCGATCGGCTGGGTCGTGCTCAACCGCACCACGTTCGGCCGGCGCACGTTCGCGGTCGGCGGCAACGCCGAGGCGGCCCGGCTGGCGGGGATCAACGTCAAGCTGCACACCGCGCTGGTGTACGGCATCGCCGGGCTGTGCTGCGGGATCGCAGCGATCATGGTGGTCGCCCGGACCACATCGGGCGCGTCCACCAACGGCCTGTTCTACGAGCTGGACGCGATCGCGGCCGTGGTGATCGGCGGCACCTTGCTGTCCGGCGGGCGCGGCACGCTGATCGGCACGCTCATCGGCGTGCTGATCTTCACCGTGGTGAACAGCATCTTCACCCAGAACCACCTCGAAACCGACATCCAGAACATCGCCAAGGGCGTGATCATCATTGCCGCGGTGCTGCTGCAGTACGGCACCAGCCGGACCCGCAAGACCCCGACCTAGTCCACTTTCGACATTCGCAGGAGCCTTGCCATGTCAGAACACCCGTCCCTGGCCCGCCGCCGCTTCCTGCTCGGCACGACCGCGCTCGGCGCCGGATCGCTGCTTGCGGGCTGCACGTCCAACGAGCCGGCCAACTCCGCCCCCGACAACAACGCGGCCGCCCAGGGCGCGAACAGCCAGCCCGGCCAGCGGGTCACCATCGGCTTCTCCGGGCCGGCGGGCGACCACGGCTGGATCGCCGCCATCACCAAGAACGCCCGCGCGCAGGCCGAGAAGTTCTCCGACGTGACGCTCAACGCCGTCGAGGGCACCAACGACCCCAACGTGCAGATCTCGCACGTCGAGTCGCTGATCAACGCCAAGGTGAACGTGCTGGTGATCCTTCCGTTCGACGGCAAGGCGTTGACCGCCGTCGCGCAGGAGGCGATGGATGCCGGGGTCCCGGTGGTGAACCTGGACCGGATCTTCGACACGCCGCTGGCGTACCGGACCTGGATCGGCGGCGACAACTACCGGATGGGCGTCAACGCGGGCAACTACATCGCCTCGGAGATGAAGAAGCGCAACGTCTCCAACCCGATCATCGGCGAGATCGCCGGCATCGACTCGCTGCCGCTGACCCAGGAGCGCAGCAAGGGATTCCGGGATGCGTTGACCAAGAACGGGTTCACCGTCGGGCCGCGGGTCGCCGCCTCCTTCACCGCGGAGACCGGCGAGCAGGTGACCGCCAACCTCCTGCAGTCGGTGCCCAAGTTCGACGCGCTGTGGAACCACGACGACGACCAGGGGATCGGCGTGATGGCCGCGATCGAGTCCGCTCGCCGCAACGAGTTCCTCATGGTCGGGGGCGCGGGCTCGAAGAACATGATGAACCTGATCAAGGCCGACAGCGGGCCGCTGAAGGCGACCGTGCTCTACAGCCCGTCCATGGCGTCGTCGGCGATCCAGCTCGCCCGGCTCCTCGGCCAGAACAAGGGCATGGGCGACCTGGCCGAGCACGAGATTCCGGCGGAGATCACCACCTACTCGGCGGTGGTGACCAAGGAGAACGTGGACTCCTACATGGATGTGGGGTTCGACTCCTGACGCGTGTGACAATCCGTCAGGCTGAGGAGCGCGGTGTCACACAGTGTTGAGTCAATGTGAGGGCGAGGCTGGATGCACTACTTGCCGTTGCCGGCCGCCGATCGGTGGTCACCGACCCCTCGGCGGGCCGTCGGCCCGGCCTCGGCGCCGGTAAGCCCTCACAGATTCGGGAAGGAAGACGATGAACGACTACGTGCCCCGTCCGGAGCACAAGTTCAGCTTCGGGCTGTGGACGGTGGGCTGGCTTGGCGTCGACCCCTTCGGGGTGGCCACGCGTGAGCCACTCGACCCGGCCCACACCGTCGAGCGGCTGGCCGATCTCGGCGCGTGGGGCGTCAGCTTCCACGACGATGACCTGATCCCGTTCGGGGCGCCCGACTCCGAGCGCTCCGCGCGGATCGCCGCGTTCCGCAAGGCGTTGGACGCGACCGGGCTGGTGGTGCCGATGGCCACCACCAACCTGTTCACCCATCCGGTGTTCAAGGACGGCGCGTTCACCGCCAACGACCGGGACATCCGCCGGTTCGCGCTGCGCAAGGTGTTGCGCAACCTGGACCTGGCGGCCGAGCTCGGCGCGAAGACCTATGTGCTGTGGGGCGGCCGGGAGGGCTCGGAGTCCCCGGTGGCCAAGGATGTCCGGGCCGCGCTGGACCGCTACGCCGAGGCGCTCAACGTGCTGTGCGCGTACGTCCGGGAGCGCGGCTACGACATCCGGTTCGCGCTGGAGCCCAAGCCGAACGAGCCGCGGGGGGACATCCTGCTGCCCACGATCGGCCACGCCCTTGCGTTCATCGACGAGCTGGACGACTCGGAGATCGTCGGGTTGAACCCGGAGGTCGGGCACGAGCAGATGGCCGGGCTGTCGGTGGTGCACGGGTACGCGCAGGCCCTGTGGCACGGCAAGCTGTTCCATCTCGACCTCAATGGACAGACCGGCCCGCGTTACGACCAGGACTTCCGGTTCGGCAACGGCGACGTCAAGAGCGCCTTCCTGCTGGTGGACCTGTTGGAGGGCGCGGGATACGACGGCGCGCGGCACTTCGACTTCAAGCCGGCCCGCACCGAGGACGAGGACGGGGTGTGGGCGGCGGCCGCCGCCTGCATGCGCAACTACCTGATCTTCAAGGAGCGGGCGGCCGCGTTCCGGGCCGACCCTGAGGTGGCCGAGGCGCTCGCCGCGACCAAGGTGGCCGAGCTGTCCGAGCCGACGCTCGCACCGGGCGAGAGCCTGACCGCGCTGCGTTCCGAGGACTTCGACGTCGAGACCGCGGCGAAGCGGGGCAAGGGCGTCGAGCGGCTCGACCAGCTCGCCCTCGAGCACCTGTTCGGAGCCCGTTAGCCGAAAAGGGGCGACGCCGCCGGCCCGCGCGAACGTGTCAGGCGGCGTCGCACACACGAAAAGGGAGGTTCCCTTCCGCGGTCCCCAGCGCCCTGCAGCCGGGATCCGAGTGGCGTCGGCCGGCGGCAGGACCGTGAGAACAAGGAGAAAGTACCAGTGCACAGTGGGTCTGAAGCAACTGATCGCGCGGCTCCCAAGGTGACCACCGAGCGCGCCCCGTGCCGAAAGCACGCTGTTGCGGTGGCGGGGCGCCGTCCGAGTGCGACGCGGCGGCTCATGTCTCGCGCCCTGCCGGCGCAACCGCGTAGCGCGCAGAATCGCGACAAACACGGTCCGAAGAGAACCCGAAACCACACGACGACGGAATTCCGCACTCCGGCCAGGCTCGGCGTCGCGGCACTGGCCGTCCTGACCGGCCTATCGCTCGGCACCGGTGCGTCGGCCACCCCGGCCGCCGCGGCCCAGCCCGCCCTTCCCGATGACCCGACGATCCTGGTGTTCTCCAAGACGGCCGGGTTCCGGCACGACTCCATTCCGGCCGGGATCGCCGCCATCACCGAGCTCGGCGCGCAGAACGGCTTCCAGGTCGAGGCGACCGAGGACGCCGCGGCGTTCACCGACGCCAACCTGGACCGGTTCGCCGCGGTCGTGTGGCTGTCCACCACCGGCGACGTGCTCAACGCCGAGCAGCAGGCGGCCTTCGAGCGCTACATCGACTCCGGCGGCGGCTACGCCGGCGTGCACTCCGCGGCCGACACCGAGTACGACTGGCCCTGGTACGGGCGGCTGGTCGGGGCGTACTTCCAGAACCACCCGCAGATCCAGCCGGCCACCATTCGCGTCACCGATCACGAGCACCCGTCCACCGCCGGGCTGCCGGACCCTTGGCAGCGCACCGACGAGTGGTACAACTACCGGACCAACCCGCGCTCCCAGGTGAAGGTGCTGGCCACGCTGGACGAGTCCAGCTACGACCCGGGCTCGGGGGCGATGGGTCCGGACCACCCGATCGCCTGGTGCCACCCGAACGGCACCGGCCGGTCCTGGTACACCGGCCTCGGCCACACCATCGAGTCCTATAGCGAGCCGTTGTTCCGCGCGCACCTGCTCGGCGGCATCCGGTACGCGGCCGGCCTGGCCGACGGCGACTGCACGCCGGAAAGCGGAGGGGCCCCGGTCGATTCGGATTTTGACCAGATCACCCTGGCGAAGGGTGAAGAGGTCACCGGGGAGCCGATCGCGCTCGCGGTGCTACCGGACAGACGGGTGCTGCACACCGGGCGCGACGGCGAGGTCTGGCTGACCACGCCGGCCGCGACCACCACGCTGGCCGCCCGGATCCCGGTGTACAACCACGACGAGGACGGGTTGCAGGGCATCGCGATCGACCCGAACTTCGCCACCAACCGGTGGGTCTACCTGTACTACGCGCCGCCGCTGGACACCCCGGCCGGCAACGCGCCGGAGAACGGCACCGCGGCGGACTTCGCGCCGTTCGACGGGCACAACCAGCTGTCCCGGTTCCGGCTCACCGACGAGGGCACCCTGGACCTGGCCAGCGAGCAGCGCATCCTGCAGGTGCCGGCCAGCCGCGGCATCTGCTGCCACGCCGGCGGGGAGATCGACTTCGACGCCGCCGGCAACCTCTGGCTGTCCACAGGGGACGACACGAACCCGTTCCAGTCCGACGGTTTCGCGCCGATCGACGAGCGGCCCACCCGCAACCCGGCGTTCGACGCGCAGCGTTCGGCGGCCAACACCAACGACCTGCGCGGCAAGCTGATCCGCATCACGGTGCAGGAGGACGGCAGCTACACGATCCCGGCCGGCAACCTGTTCCCGCCGGGCACCGAGCGGACCCGCCCGGAGATCTACGCGATGGGCTTCCGCAACCCGTTCCGGTTCGCCGTCGACCGGGAGACCGGCTGGGTCTACCTCGGCGACTACGGACCGGACGCCGGCGCGGCGGATCCGGCCCGCGGCCCCGGCGGCCAGGTCGAGTTCAACCTGATCAAGCAGCCGGGCAACTACGGATGGCCGTACTGCCACGGCGACAACGACGCCTACATCGACTACGACTTCGGCACCGGGGCGTCGGGCTCGGCGTTCAACTGCGCGGCGCCGCGCAACGAGAGCCCGAACAACACCGGCCTGGTCGACCTGCCGCCAGTACAGCCGGCGTGGATCGCCTACGACGGCGGGTCGGTTCCCGAGTTCGGCACCGGCAGCGAATCGCCGATGGGCGGCCCGGTGTACCGCTTCGACCAGGACAACCCGTCGATCACCAAGTTCCCGGAGTACTTCGACGGCAAGTTCTTCGCCTACGAGTGGGGCCGGGGCTGGATCAAGGAGATCGCGGTCGGGCCGAACGGGGAACGCGGCGACATCAAGCCGTTCTTCGACTCGATGGACCTGCAGCGGCCGATGAACATCGAGTTCGGCCCGGACGGCTCGCTGTACGTGCTGGACTACGGCAGCGGCCCGTTCTTCTCCGGGGCGCCGGACTCGGCGGTGTACCGGATCGACTTCACAAGGGGCCACCGCACCCCGGTGGTCGCCATGGCGGCCGACCGCACCTCCGGCCCCGCGCCGCTGACCGTCCACTTCGACCCGGCCGGCACGCACGATCCGGACAACCAGGAGCTGACCTACGCCTGGGACTTCGACGGCGACGGCACCGTTGACTCCACAGTGGAGGGTCCGGTCGAGTTCACCTACTCGGCGGTCGGCCAGTACCACGCGCGGCTGGAGGTCACCGACTCCACCGGGCTGGTCGGCGTGCGCAGCCTGGTGATCACCGCCGGCAACACCGCGCCGACGGTGACCCTGGAGTTCCCGCTGGACGGCGGGTTCTTCGGGTTCGGCGACACCGTGCCGTTCCGGGTGTCGGTCACCGACCCGGAGGACGCGCAGATCGACTGCTCCCGGGTCACAGTCGCCTACCGGCTCGGCCACGACGAGCACAGCCACCCGATCAGCGACGCCACCGGCTGTGTCGGGGAGATCGCCACGCCGGGCGACGGCGGGCACGGCGAGGACACCAACCTGTACGGCGGGATCACCGCCAGCTACACCGACAACGGCGCTCCCGGCGTGCCCGAGCTGACCGGAACCGATGGCGCGGTGCTGCAGCCCAAGGTGAAGCAGGCCGAGTTCTTCAACGAGGCCAACGGGATCCAGATCGTCTCGCACGACGGGGCCAGCGGCGGCCGGCGGGTCGGCTTCATCGACAACAACGACTGGATCAAGTTCGATCCGGTGAACCTGACCGGGGTCACCGGGATCGGCTACCGGGTGTCCTCCGGTGGCGCCGGCGGCACGATCGAGGTGCGGCACGGCGCCGTGGACGGTCCGCTGGTGCAGACCGTGGCCGTGGCCAACACCGGCGGCTGGGACAACTACGTCGACCTGCCGGTCACCCCGATCACCAACCCCGGCGGCACCGCGCCGCTGTACCTGGTGTTCAAGGGAACCGGCAGCGGCGGACTGTTCGATGTGGACGTTCTGCGGGTGGAGGGCCGCGGCATGGCCGACCCCGGGCTCGGCTGCGCGGCGACCCCGCCCGAGGCCGGCTACCGCAGCCTCTACGACGGCTCCGGGGCCAGCCTGGCGCAGTGGCGGCAGGCCGGACCGGGCCGGTTCGTGCCGCAGGCCGACTGCACGATCCTGTCCACCGGCGGGCTCGGGCTGTTCTGGTTCAACGAGGAGTTCAACGCCTACAGCCTGAAGCTGGACTGGAAGGTCGCCGGGGACGACAACTCCGGCGTGTTCGTCGGGTTCCCCGATCCCGGCAATGATCCGTGGGTTGCGGTCAACCAGGGTTACGAGGTGCAGATCGACGCCACCGACGCCCCGGACCGGACGACCGGCGCGATCTACTCGTTCCAGTCGGCCGACCTGGCCGCTAGGGACGCGGCGCTGCACCCGCCGGGCCAGTGGAACGGGTACGAGATCGTGGTGCGCGGTCAGACGATCAAGGTGTTCCTCAACGGCGTGCTGATCAACGACTTCGTCAGCACCGACCCGGCCCGCGACCTCACCCAGGGGTTCGTCGGGATCCAGAACCACGGCGAGGGCGACGACGTCTACTACCGCAACATCCAGATCAAGGAGCTGGACGTCACCGCGCCGGTCACCGTGGCCCGGTTCGCCGATCCCGGCCCGGCCGGCTGGCACCCCGGGCAGGTTCCGGTGGAGCTGACCGCGACCGACGTCGGCGACGGCGTCGACCGGATCGAGTACAGCCTCGACGGCGGCGCCTGGACCACCTATACCGGCGTGATCACGGTGACCGGCGACGGCGAGCACACGCTGCTGTACAGAGCAATAGACAGGGCCGGCAATGTCGAGCCGGACAAGGCGGCCACCATCAAGATCGACGCCACCCGGCCGACGCTGCTGGTGGCGGGGGTGGCCAACGGCCGGGTGTACGGCGACGCCACCGATCTGGTGATTTCCTGGCAGGCCGAGGACGCCACCTCCGGTCTGTCCTCAGTGGCCGGGACGCTCAACGGCGCGGCGATCTCCTCCGGCCAGGTGGTCCCGCTGCACCAGCTGCCGCTTGGCTTCCAGGCGCTGCTGGTGACCGCGACCGACCGCGCCGGCAACCGCACCGAGCAGTCGGTCACGTTCGCCACGACCACGTCGATGCGCGACATCGATCAGTTGCTCGACCGGTTCCGGGCCAGCAACCGGCTGTCCCTTTCGGCCCACGTCGCGCTGTCCGCCCAGCTGGCCAAGGCCCGAAAGGCCGAGGCGGCCGGCAACGACGTGCGCGCCGTGCGGGAGCTGCGCCGGTTCACCGAGCTCGTCAACGAGCCCGGCCGGGTGCCCGATGCCGGCGTCCGCTCCGTTCTCGACCGCGACGCCCGCGCCGTGATCGACTCCATTGAAGGGGTGGCGATGCTGCCCGAAGCCAGCTCTTCCGGAAGGAGCTAAGAACCGATGAGCCGACCGATCACCCTGTTCACCGGCCAGTGGGCGGACCTGCCGTTCGAGGAGGTGTGCAAGCTGGCCGCCCAGTGGGGCTACGACGGGCTGGAGATCGCGTGCTGGGGCGATCACTTCGAGGTGGACCGGGCGCTGGCCGACGACGACTACGTGCCGGCCAAGCTCGCCATGCTCGAGTCCCACGGCCTTCGGGTCTGGACGATCTCCAATCACCTTGTCGGACAAGCGGTGTGCGACGATCCGATCGACGACCGGCACCGCGCGATCCTGCCCGAGCGGATCTGGGCCGACGGTGATCCCGAGGGCGTGCGGCAGCGGGCGGCGGCCGAGATGGCCGACACCGCACGGGCCGCCCGCAAGCTCGGGGTGGACACGGTGGTCGGGTTCACCGGCTCGAAGATCTGGAAGTACGTGGCCATGTTCCCGCCGGTGTCGGCCGAGGTGATCGCCGACGGGTACGCCGACTTCGCGCGGCGCTGGAACCCCATCCTCGACGTGTTCGACGAGGTGGGTGTCCGGTTCGCGCACGAGGTGCACCCGTCGGAGATCGCCTACGACTACTGGACGACCGTGAAGACGCTGGAGGCGATCGGCCACCGGCCGGCGTTCGGGCTGAACTGGGACCCGTCGCACATGGTCTGGCAGGACCTCGATCCGGTCGCGTTCATCCTCGACTTCGCCGACCGCATCTACCACGTCGACTGCAAGGACACCAAGAAGCGCTTCGACGGGCGCAACGGCCGGCTCGGCTCGCACCTGCCGTGGGCGGATGCCCGGCGGGGCTGGGACTTCGTGTCCACCGGGCACGGGGACGTGCCATGGGAGGCGGCGTTCCGGGCGCTCAACTCGATCGGCTACACCGGGCCGATCTCCGTGGAGTGGGAGGACGCCGGGATGGATCGCCTCCGCGGCGCGGAAGAGGCGGTCGGGTTCGTCCGCAACCTGGCCTTCGACGCGCCGGCCGCCGCGTTCGACGCGGCGTTCTCCTCCGACAAGTCCTGAACAGCGGAAGGGGCTCTCATGACCGACTCACTGTCGAGAAGGTCCATCCTGCGCGGCGCGGCCGGCGCCGCCATCCTGGCCGGTGCCGTGGGGATGACACCGGCCGGCGCGGAACCGTCCACAGAGGACTTCCGGCGGCGGTTCCGGGTGCCGAAGGAGAAGATCAGCATTCAGCTGTGGACCCTCCGGCGCATCCTGGCCACCGACCTGGAGGGCACCCTCGAGGCGCTGGCCGACATCGGCTACCGCAAGGTGGAGCTGGCCGGCCTGCACGGCCGGACCGCCGCGGAGTTCCGGGCGATCCTTGACCGCGTCGGGATCAGGGCGACGTCCACCCACGTCAGCATCGACGGCGACATCGACCAGCTCATCGCCGACGCCCGGACGCTGGGCCACAAGTACGTCGTCCACCCGTTCGCCCAGTTCGCCACGATCGCCGAGTGGCAGGCGTTCGTCGAGCGGCTGGAGCGGGCCGGCGCGGCGTTCCGGCGGGCCGGGTTCCAGTTCGGATACCACAACCACGCGCACGAGTTCACCCCGATCGACGGCGTCCGGCCGTGGGACCTGATCACCCGCGGCACCACCCGCAAGAACGTGCACCTGGAGGTGGACCTGTACTGGGCGGTCACCGGCGGGGCCGACCCGATCCGGCTGTTCTGGGAGAACTTCGGCCGGGTCAAGCAGTATCACGTCAAGGACCGCGCCCCGGACGGCAGCTTCGCCGACCCCGGCACCGGGACCATCGACTTCCCGCGGATCTTCCGCGCCAACCACGTGCAGGAGGTCGACGAGTACATCGTCGAAAACGACGAGCCGGCCGACGCGTTGGTCACCGCGGAGATCGGCTACGAGTACCTGAGGAACCTCAGGTTCTAGGGCCAACCCCGGCAGGGGTCGTGAGTCTTTTCGTCATAGCCCCGGAAAAGACTCACGACACCCTCGGGGAGGGGGTAGCCTGCCGTCCGTGAGCAAGAACGGCGTGCTGCGCCTGCTGTTCTCCATCGTGATGATGCTGGCCGGGGCGGTGCTCGTGCTGATCGCGGGCGCGGGCAAGATCGGCGCCCTTGTGAACGGGCTCGGCCTGTCGCTGATCGTGGCCGGCGTCGTCGCCGCCTTCCGGGAACTGGTCATCGTTCGGTTCGAGGCGGGTGAGACCACCGACGCGATCGCCACCAAGTTGCACCAGCGCATGTTCGCCGAGCGCGGCAGCGGCGTCCGGCTCGTGTCCCCGGTTCGGCGCGGCTACAACGGGTACTACCGCTGGACCACGACGAACGAACCCTGCGCCCTGTTCTTCGCCGGCCGCTCCGTGCTGCACCGGATGCGCGCCGACTTCCGGGACCGCACCATGTATCCGGTCGAGGAGGTGCTGCTCGCCAAGCTGCAACAGGGCTCCACCATCCGGATCCTGTTCCTCGATCCCAGATCCGACCTCATTCCCCGGCTTGCCCATGAAGAAGGGCAGACCGAGGAGAGCATGCTTTCCGACCTGGCGGTCTCACTGGGTATCTGCCACCGGCTGTACGAATTGATCAACAGCGAGAAATCCTTGCCGGCCAGGGCACAACTGCACATCCGCGTGTACGACGAGGTGCCGCACTTCGCCTACCACCGGGAAGACGACGACGTGGTGATCGGATTCTATTTCCTCACGCTGCTGGGGTCGGCGTCGGCGGCGTTCGAGGTGATCGACACCCAGACCAAGCAGTTCTTCGAGGAGCATTTCGCGGGGATCTTCGCCAGGGCCGCGGGCACCGGGCGGATCCTCGAGCTGTCGCCGCACCAGACCGCTCCCCGCTTCGACGCCGCGCTGTACGACGAGCTTCGGAACACCCTGACCAAGGCCCTCGGCCAGCAACGGTGCGAACGGCTGCTGGCCGGGCACGGTTGACCCGGGTGGGTACGCTGCCGCCATGGCCCTGTTGCAGGACGTGCTCGGTGCGATACGGGCGAACCGCATCGAGATCGTCGACCTGACCGCACCGCTTTCGGCGAGCACCCCGGTGCTGCGGCTGCCCGAGCCGTTCGCCAACACGATTCCGTTCCAGCTGGAGGAGATCAGCCGGTACGACGAGCGCGGCCCGTTCTGGTACTGGAACAACATCCATACCGGCGAGCACACCGGCACCCACCTCGACGCGCCGCGGCACTGGGCGTCCGGGCAGGACGGTCCGGACGTCGCCGAGCTGCCGCTGGGCATGCTGGTGGCGCCGGCCGTCGTGCTGGACGCCTCCGACCGGGTGGCCGAGAACCCGGACTTCCTGCTGCAGATCGAGGACGTGCGGACCTGGGAGAAGGCCAACGGGGCGCTGCCCGACGGCGGGTGGCTGCTCTACCGCACCGGCTGGGACGAGCGGTCCGGCGACGCGGAGCGGTTCCTCAACGCCGACGACTCCGGCTCGCACACGCCGGGTGTGTCCGCCGAGTGCGCGCGCTGGCTGGCCGAGGACACGCCGATTGTCGGGCTCGGCGTGGAGACGGTCGGCACCGACGCCGGCGGCGCGGGCGGGCTCACCCCGCCCTTTCCGTGCCACCATTACTTTCTCGGCGCCGGCAAATGCGGGCTGACCCAGCTGCAGAACCTGTCCCGGCTGCCGACCACCGGCGTGGTGCTGGTCGTGTCGCCGCTGCCGATCGTCGGTGGTTCGGGCAGCCCGGCCCGGGTATTGGCGTTGGTAGAGCGGTGAACGTCGCCGAGTTCGTCGGGCGCACGCTGGGCAAGCTCGGGGTCGCGCGTGCCTTCGGTGTGGTCGGCAGCGGCAACTTCGAGATGACCAACGCGTTGCGCGCGGAGGGGGTGGAGTTCGTCGCCGCCCGGCACGAGTGCGGCGCGGCGACCATGGCCGACGCCTACTCCCGGATGAGCGGCCGGCTCGGGGTGGTCTCCACGCACCAGGGCCCCGGCCTGACCAACGCGCTGACCGGGATCGCCGAGGCCGCCAAGAGCCGCACCCCGTTGCTGGTGCTGACCGGCGACACCGCGGCCGCGGCGATCCGGTCCAACTTTCGGATCGCCCAGGATGCCGCGGTGTCCGCGGTCGGCGCGGTGGCCGAGCGGGTGTACTCGGCGGAGACGGCCGAGGCCGACACCATGCGCGCCGTGCGCACGGTCATGTTCGAGCGCCGCACGGTGGTGCTGAACCTGCCGCTGGACGTCCAGCGCCAGCCCGCCCCCACCGTCTCGCACGGAATTGTGCCGAAACCGTATGCCAGTCAGGCGATTCGGCCCGGCCCGTCGGATGTCAAGGGGCTCGCCGAGTTCATCGCTACGGCCGAGCGCCCGGTGTTCCTCGCGGGTCGCGGCGCCCGCAACGCCGGGCCGGAGCTGCGTGAACTGGCCGCGGCCGCCGGGGCTCTGCTGGCCACCTCGGCTGTCGCGAATGGACTGTTCAGCGGGGATCCGTGGTCGCTCGGCATCTCCGGCGGGTTCGCCTCCCCGCTCGCCGCGGAGCTCATCTCCAACGCCGACATGCTGGTCGCATGGGGCTGCTCGCTGAACATGTGGACCACCAGGCACGGCAAGCTGATCAACCCGCGCACCCTCGTCGCGCAAGTCGACCTGGACGCGTCGGCGCTGGGCGCGCACCGCGTCGTGCCCATCGGGGTGGTCGGCGACGTCGCGCAGACCGCCCGGGACGTGCTCGCCGAGCTGGAACCCCGGACCGGGTACCGCACCGAGGCCGTCCGCGCCCGGATCGCCGAATCGGTGCGGTGGCGCGACGTTCCGTTCGAGGAGGCCTCGACGGCGGAGCGGATCGACCCGCGCCGGCTCAGCATCCTGCTGGACGATCTGCTTCCCACGCAACGGATCGTGGCCGTCGACTCGGGCAACTTCATGGGCTACCCGAGCGCCTACCTGTCCGTCCCCGACGAGCGCGGCTTCTGCTTCACCCAGGCGTTCCAGTCGATCGGCCTCGGCCTGGCCACCGCCATCGGCGCCGCCCTTGCCCAACCCGACCGCCTCCCGGTCGCCGCCCTCGGCGACGGCGGCTGCCTGATGAGCATCGCCGAGCTCGACACCGCCGTCCGCCTCGGCCTACCCCTGGTCATCGTGGTCTACAACGACGAGGCCTACGGCGCCGAGGTGCACCACTTCGGCCCCGACGGTGCCGACCTGACCACCGTCCAGTTCCCGGAGACCGACATCGCCGCCATCGCCCGCGGCTTCGGTTGCAACGCCGCCACCATCCGCGCCCCCTCCGACCTCGCCCATCTCACGGACTGGCTGGCCGGTCCGCGCGACCGCCCCCTCCTGCTCGACGCCAAGATCACCAGCGACGGCGGCTCCTGGTGGCTCGCCGAAGCCTTCCGCGGCCACTGACGGTTCAGACCATTGGACCCTTGACTCCCGGCCGCGGCGGAGAAGGGTTGGCAGGGTATCCGACTTCCCTTCCCTGTCCTGGGAGGTGCCATGACTCAGCGACGACGGTGGGTCTCGGTCGCGGCGGTGAGCGTGCTGGTGTGCGTGCTGCCCGGAGTCACAGCGGGGGTGAGCGGCGCCGAGCCCGCCGTGCAGCTCGCGGCCGGTGAGGTCGCGCTGGTCCAGGTTCAGCTGCCGAGCCGGGACATGCTGCTCGACCTGATCGCCGGCGGCGCGGACGTGGCCGCCGTGCCGCGCGGACGCGACGGCGAGGTGCACGCCGATCTGGTGGTCTCCGGCGAGGAGTTGGCCGAGCTGGTCGGGCGCGGCGCCCGGCCGGTGCGGATCGTGCAGCGTGAGGGGGACGGCTCGGCGCGCTACGCCGAGAGCGTGCGGGCCGCCGAGGCGCAGCGCTCGGTCGGGTTGACGTCCGACGGCGTGAGCGTCGCCGCGGTGGACACCCTGCACTTCATGTCCGCGCACTGGTGGGTGTCCGGCGGGCAGACGTTCCTGCAGACCAAGGTGGCCACCTCGGCGGTCGACGACCCGGCCGTGGAGATCACCGTGACCTGGCGCACCGCGGACGGCGCCACCGGTTCGTACCCGTTGCAGCGCATCGAGGACGCGGGGGAGTACCAGTACCACGTCGCGCTGCCGCAACCCGTTCCGGCGACGCCGACGCAGGTGACCGCGGTCTCCAGCCTAGGTGGCAGCGCGCGGCCGGCAACGCCGGCGCCGTGGCCGGGCACGACGCCGCCCGAGCCGCCGGCGGGGTACCAGAAGGACTTCATCGACGCGTATCTGACGCCGCTGGACATCCGGGCCCGGATCAACCGGCTCGCCCGGCAGTACCCGCACCTGGCCGAGCGGATCGACCTGCCGAACCCGACCCAGGGGTACCGGCGCACCGCCGCGGCCTACCTGGGCGACCCGGCGACGGCCGCGATCGTCGTGGAGTCGGTCCGGTTCGGTGATCAGGGCGCCAACGGAATCCAGGTGAGCACGGTGCATCCGGGCGCGCCGAACCGGCCGCTGGACGCGCGGTTCCGCGACCGGGTGCTGACCGTGTCACTGGCGACCGACGCGTCCGGCGCGGCGATCAGCACCACCGATCAGGTCGCGGCGTTCATCGCGGCCCGGTACCCGCAGCGGTTCACCGCGTTCGTCGAGGACGGGTCGGCAGGGATGTTGATGCCGGTGGCCGGTCCGGCACGGCTGGACGACGGGCTGCGCGCGCCGGCGGGGGTGCCGCACCGGCCGTGGACGGTGCAGGCGCTGCGGATCGGCGTGCACCGGGACGGGTCGAGGGTCGGCGTGCTGGCCTACTCGCAGGAGCACGCGCGGGAGTGGGCCACACCGCTGGTGACGATGGAGTTCGCCGAGCGGCTGCTGGCCAACTACGCCACCGACGCCGAGACCAGGGCGCTGCTGGAGGCGGTCGACGTGTTCGTGGTGCCGACGGTGAACCCGGACGGCGCGAACTATTCCTTCTACGACAGCAACTTCCAGCGCAAGAACATGGTCAACCACTGCGCCGGCGCGCTGCGCGACCCCCGGCTGCGCAACTCGTGGGGCGTCGACGTCAACCGCAACTACGAGGTGGGCTCGCTGTTCGACGGGTACTTCGGCGCCAGCACGAGCTGCCTGTCCGGCACCTTCGCCGGCACCGGCGAGCACTCCGAGGCCGAGAGCCGCAACCTCATCGCGCTCGCCGACGCGCACCCGAACATCAAGTTCGGGCTCAACGTGCACAGCTACGGCGGATACTTCATGTGGCCGCCCGGCGCGTACGTCGCGGAAGGCCGGATCACGCTGCCGCGGCCGTCGATCGAGGAGACGGCCCTGTTCCAGACCAGCGCCAAGCGAATCGTCGGCGCGATCGCGTCCGCCCGCGGCACCGTAACCTGGCCGTCGCAGACCGGCCCGGTGTGCGACGTGCTGTACTCGGCGGCCGGCAACTCCGCCGACGAGCTCTACTACGACAACGGCGTCTTCGCCTGGGACTTCGAGGTCGGCAACGACCTGTGGAACCCGGCGGCCCAACGCTGGGAAGGCGTCGGCTTCCAACCCCCGTTCCCCGAAGCGCACGCCGAGTCCCAGGAGTTCGCCGACGGCCTGATCGAACTGGTCCGCGTGGCCCGCGACTACGCGTCGGCCGCACACAACTAGCCGGAAGCAACGTGGCATTCCTCCCTTCTCCTTGGAAAGGAATGCCACACTGCTCGCCGATGAGGCGCTTGCGGCGGGTCGTCGGGGTTGGGCCAAGATCCACGTTTGTGGAGGTCACGCTCATATTCGGCCGGAAACTCCCAAAGTGGTGATCTTTCGCTTCCGTGTGCCCAGGGATGATCGCCGTAGGGAAGGACGGCCGCCGCGCAGGGTGTAGCCGCCGCAACTCTGGCCGCGGGCCAGGCAGTTCAGGGCGGACTGGACGGCGGCGGGCGCGGTGAAGCCGTTGCCGGCGGGGACCGCGGCGGGCACGCCGAACGCGATCTGGTCTTCGCGCAGGCCGGGGAACCGGAGCCCGGTGTTGGCCACCGTGAAGCCGGCTTTGACCATGTCGGTCATCGCGATGTGGAAGTCCGCGCCGCCCATGAAGTGGAACTGGTTGTCCAGGCCCATGACCGGGCCTGAGTTGTAGTCCTGGACGTGTAGCACGGTCAGGTCGGCGCGCATCGCGTGGATCACCGGCAGGTACGAGCCGGTGCGGTTGTCGCCGCCGCCCGCGCCGCCGTAGAACTGGTAGCCGACCTGGACGAAGAACGTCTCGGGGGCCATGGTGAGCACGAACCTGGCGCCGTAGCGGGCTTTCAGCGACCTCAGCGCGGAGATCAGGTTGACGATCACCGGGGTGGTCGGGTTGCGGAAGTCGGTGTCACCGGGGTTGAGGAACAGGGAGTGGCCCTCGAAGTCGATGTCCAGCCCGTCGAGGCCCCACCGGTCGATGATCGCCGACACCGACCGCACGAACGCGTCCCGGGCCGCGGTCGTGGTGAGCTGCACCTGACCGTTCTGCCCGCCGATGGAGATCAGCACCTTCTTGCCCTGCGCCTGCTTGGCGCGGATGGCGGCCAGGAAGTCGGCGTCGCTCTCCACGTTCGGGCACTCCGCCACCGGGCAGCGGTTGAACCGGATGTCGCCGGAGGTGACCGAGGTCGGCTCGCCGAATGCCAGGTTGATGATGTCCCACGCCGGCGGGACGTCCGCCATCCGCAGGTAGCCGGAGCCGTTGGCGAAGCTGGCGTGCAGGTACCCGATCAGCGCGTGCCTTGGCAGCCCGGTGTTGACGCACCCGGTCGTGGTCGCGCTGACCTCCGCGCTGCGCGGCGACTCGCCGGCGCCGTTGAACGCCGCCACCGCGTAGGTGTGCGACGAGCACGCGGTGAGGCCGGTGAGGGTGGCCGACGTGCCGGTCACCGTCGCGCGCACGGTGTTGCCCTCGTACACCCGGTACCCGCTGACGGTTCCGCCGGCCGCGGCCCAGGACAGCGCGATCGAGGTGTTGGTGACGGCGCCGACGGTCGGGTTTCCCGGCGTGCCGGGCGCACCCGGCGTGCCGCCGCCCGGTCCGTCCAGGCTGACGTCGTCGGCGTGGTACGTGCCCTGGCCGTACCAGCCGTGCAGGAACAGCTGGGCGCTGGTCTGGTTGGCGCCGCTGGTGAACGACAGGCTCAGCTGTGTGTAGGCGGTCGCCGACGGGGTCCAGGTCTGCGGGCCGCCGGTGATGCCGAGGTACACGTAGTTGCCGCGGACCCAGGCCGACACGGCGTAGGTCGTGTTCGGCACGACCGGAACCGTCTGCGTGCACTGCGCGGTGTCCGACGAGCTGGCCGCGCCGGCAAGGGCGCCGCTGCCCGAGCGCACCGGGCTGGACACCACCGAGCCGGCCGAGCAGGTCCACCCGGACAGCCCGGACTCGAATCCGGGGTTGGTGAGCAGGTTGGCCGCGGCGGCCGGCGTGGCGCCGGCCAGGGCGGCGGCGATCATCGCCAGGATGGCGACGACCGCGGGCAGGGAGCGCTTCATCGCGGGTCCTCCGAGGGGCCGTGGGTCAGGGCAGGGTGTTGAGGAACGGCCGCACGGTGCGGGCGAAGTTGTTGCCGTTGCTGACATCCCAGTTGATTGACCAGGTCATCGCGCCGCGGATGCCGGGGTATGTGCGCGGCGGCCGGAAGCTGCCGCAGTTGGCGCCGCGGGCCAGGCAGTTCAGCGCGTCGTTGACCAGCGACGGGGCCACGATCCCGCCGCCGGCCGCGCCGGGACCGGCCGGCAGCCCGAGCGCCACCTGGTCCGGCCGCAGCCCGTTCTCCAGCTGGATGCAGGCCAGCGCGGTCATGAAGTTGACCGTGCCCTGGGTGTACGCCTGCGCCTGGTCACAGCCCAGCATCGAGCCGGAGTTGTAGTACTGGGTGTGCACGACCGTGAGGATGTCGCGGATGTTCAGCGCCAGCTGGAAGTACGACCCGCCGGTGGACTGCATGTCGATCGTCTGCGGCGCCATCGTGATGATCAGGTTTGCGCCCACCTGGTTGCGCAGCGAGCGCAGCGCCTGACCCATGAACGTCGGGTTGAGCCCGTTCTCCAGGTCGATGTCCACGCCGTCGAAGCCGAACTGGGCGATCAACGATCGCATGCTGTTGGCGAAGTTCGTCGCGGCGGCGCCGTCGCCGACCGACACGCGCCCGGCCTCGCCACCGACCGACAGGATCACCTTCTTGCCGCGCGCGTGCAGGGTCTGCACGTCGGCCATGAAGTCGGCGTTGGTGTAGCCGCCGAGCGCGGTGGACAGGCCGGGGTCGACGGCGAACGTCACGGCGCCCGGAGTCGCGGTGGCCTCGGCGAAGGCCACCGCCACCACGTCGTACTCCGCCGGCACGTCCCGCAGCCGCAGCTCGACCGCCGGGTTGGTGAAGTTGTGCCAGTACCCGGTGAGGAAGTGCCGGGGGAGCGGCCCGATCGGGCAACCGGTCGTGGTGCCGCTGACCGGCCCGGCCCGTCCCGACTCGCCGGTTCCATTGAACGCCGCCACCGTGTAGCCGTGCGTCGAGCAGCTCGCCAGCCCGCCGATCGTGGCCGAGGTGCCGGTGACGGTGGCCCGCACGGTCGTGCCCTCGTACACCCGGTACCCGCTGACCGTGCCGCTGGATGCGTTCCACGCCAACGAGATGCTCGTGTCGGTCGCTCCGGTGACCCGGAGGTTGCCCGGTGTCCCCGGCGCCCCGGTCCCGCCGCTGGTGGTGCCGGTGACGCCGGCGCTGCGCGGTGACTCGCCGGCGGAGTTGAAGGCGGCCACCGTGTAGGTGTGCGTGCTGCTCGGCGCCAGCCCGGTCACGGTCGCGCTGGTCGTGCTCGACGTCGCCACCGCGGTGTTGCCCTCGTACACCCGGTATCCGCTGACCGTGCCGCTGGACGCGCCCCAGGCCAGCGAGATCGACGACGCGGTCACCCCGGTCACGCTCGGGTTGCCGGGCACCCCCGGCGGCTGCGTGCCGCCCCCGCCGCACGCCTGCCCGTTGACCGTGCAGTTCGCCGGCGCCCCCGGCCCGCTTGCGTTGAATCCGAAGGACACCGACGCTCCGGGCGCCACCGTCCCGTTCCACCCGGCGTTGCTGAAGATGTAGTGGTTCCCGGATCCGCCGCGGACGGCGTCCCAGTGGGTGCCGATCGAGGTGCCGGCCGGCAGGTCGAACTCGACCCGCCAGCTGGTGATCGTCACGGTCCCGCCGTTTCTGATCGTGTACCGGCCCTCCCAGCCGGTGCCCCAGTCCTGGACCTTGGTGAACGTGGCCGTCTCGCCGGCCGCGGAGGCCGTGGGCGCGAGAAGCACGCCGGCGAGGCCGAGCACGAGGGTGAGGACGCCGACCAGCAGGCGGCGCGCAGGGGTACGTCGCATGACAGCCTCCTGGGGTTCGTGCGTCGTCGCACGGGGCAGGGTCAGGAAGACTCTTCATATTGTCTAGACCAATTTCGGCCGCTTGTCTAGTCCAGTGCGCCGAGCTGCCCGCTACGCGGAGCGAGCCCCCGAACTTCCCGACTCGTCCACGTGCGTGGACAGGACGGGCCGGGGTTCCGCTGAGCGGGACGTGACCTGCGGCGTAGGCCGATTGGAGGTTGCCTTCGGTGGCCGGCAGATCGTAGGGTCGGAAACCGCTTTCCGTGGAAAGCGCTTTCCACTCGACCTAGCAGCGGGGTGAGCGGATGTCGACGGCGACATGCATGCGGCGGCTCTTACTGGTGAGCGTTGTTGCGGGAACGGCGATGGCCCTGGTGGCCCCCACGGCCCTGGCCGAGTCGGTCCCGCTCGATGATCCGATCCCCGAGAAACCGACGCCGTCGCACCTGGCGTTGACCCTCGAGGAGTTCGCGCAGTTCCCGCAGACGACGACCACGCCGGAGCCGGTCGATCCACGGCTGGTGCGGCACGCGCGGATCAACTACCTCGGCGAGCTCCCCGACGGGTCGGGGCGGCTGTACGTGCCGGACCTCAACGGCAAGCTGTACCTCGTCCGGAACGGCACGCCGCAGGTGTACCTCGATGTGGGGGCCACCTTCGCACCGGACTTCGTCTCCGGACGCGGGTTGGGCAGCGGTTTCGGCTTCGTGGCGTTCCACCCCCAGTTCGCCCGCAACGGGAAGTTCTACACCGTCCACACGGAATGGGGCGCCGCGCTGACCACCAAGCCGGTGGACCTGACGGCGCAGCCGAACACCCGCTTCCACGGGGTGATCGACGAGTGGACGGCCACCGACCCGCGGGCCGACACGTTCAGCGGCACCCGGCGCGAGGTGCTCCGGCTGGGCTTCGCCGGGCAGATCCACGGCATCCAGCAGATCGACTTCAACCCGACCGCCCGCCCGCACGACCCCGACTACGGGCTGCTCTACATCGCGGCCGGCGACGGCGGTCAGGGCGCGGCCAACGGCAACAACGACCCGCAGAACCTGGCGATACCGCACGGAAAGATCCTGCGAATCGATCCACTCGGGACGAACAGCGGCAACGGGAGGTACGGCATTCCGGCCGGCAACCCGTTCGTGGGCCAACCCGGTGCGCTCGGCGAGATCTACGCGGTCGGGATGCGCGACCCGCACCGGTTCAGCTGGGACACCCGCGCGGGCAACCGGATGCTCCTCGGCCACATCGGCGAGCACGCCATCGAGGCGGTGTACGACGTCCGCGCCGGCGACAACCTCGGCTGGCCGGCACGCGAGGGTCCGTTCGTGTTCAACAAGGCGGATCGCTGCCACCTGTACACGCTGCCGGACGACGACGCGCGGTTCGGCTTCACCTACCCGGTCGCCGCGTTCGACCACGACCCGCCGCCGGGCCACTCGTGCACCTCGGACAGCGGGCACGCGATCGCCGGCGGCTTCGTCTACCGCAACCCCAGGATCCCGGCGCTGTACGGCAAGTACGTGTTCGCCGACCTCGTCGACGGTCGCCTGTTCTACACCAAGGCGTTCCAGATGCGCCGGGGACACGAGCGGGCCACGGTGTACCAGCTGCAGATCCGCGACGCCGCCGGAAACCCGGTGACGATGCAGGACCTGGCCGGCAGCACCCGGGTCGACGTGCGGTTCGGCACGGACCGCCGCGGGGATCTGTACGTCATGGCCAAGGCCAACGGGAAGATCTGGAAGGTGACCGGCGTGAGCTGCGTGGCGCCCAAGGCGGAGGAGGGGCAGTGAGGCGCCGGCTCGCCGCCGCCGCCATCGCGGCGCTCGGCTGCCTGACCATGGCGGCGGTTCCGGCCGCCGCGAACCCGCCGGACCCGGCCGAGCTGGCGCTGCGACACCGCGGGGACGTGTTCCCCACGCTGGCGCGGAACCTGGTGGCGTTCTACGACTTCGAGCACCCGGTCCCCGGAAACCCGGCCCAGGAACGGGATCAGGGCCGATCCGGGACGAACATCAACCTGGTCAACGGCGGCGCCGCGATGCGCGTGCCGGACGGCGCGTACCGGTCGAGCCGGATGTCCATGCAGGGTCGGCAGATCACGCCGACCGCGCCGAGCAACGACGACTGGAAGGCCGGCCTGTACGCCGAGCCCGGCGTGCCCAGCCTCGGCGCGTTCAACGGGGTCCGGGAGATCACGATCATGGGCTGGTTCAAGATGACCGGCCAGAACCCCAGCCCCAACTCGGGTTCGACCAACCCGAACGACTTCTACGGCGCCATCGGGCTGGCCGGCGTGCTCAGCGGCGACTCCAACGGCCACAGCGTGCGCGCGCTGCTGGAGCTGATCCAGGTGGACGGGGTCATGCGGGTGGTGGCGCTCGGCCGGCGCATCGACGGCGCCAGCTCGCAGACCTTCGCCGCCACCGAGGACTGGCAGTCCTTGTTGCCGCAGAACGAATGGGTGTTCCTGGCCGCCACGTTCGACTACGACAAGGGCACGATGGCGCTGTACCGCAACGGCCGCCCGATCGACGGGTTCTACGTGCTGCCAGGGGATCCGTGGGGCGTCAAGGACACCCCTGGCCCGCATTTCAGCTCGCCGACCGACCCGCGCGGCATCAAGATCGCCGGGAGCTTCCCGCAGAACAACCGCGAGGGCAACCCGTGCAACTGCCGGTTCGACGGCCTGATGTTCCTCGACCGCGCGGTGCAGCCGTGGGAGGTGTTCGGCCAGTACGTCCTGGCCAAGCACCATCCCTGAGCGGTCATCCGCCGCGCGGCACCGTCACCTCGCGGGTGGCCCGGCTGACCGTGCCGGAGTTGTCCATGACCAGCAGCGTCACGGTGTAGGTGCCGGGCGCCGCGTAGGTGTGGGAGGTGCGCGACCTGTCCGAGCCCTCGTCGCCGCTGTCGTCGCCGAATGCCCAGGCGTAGTAAATGATCCGGCCGTCCGGGTCGTGCGCGCCGGTGGCGTCGAACGTGCAGGACAGGCCGTTGGGTGGGCAGGTGGGGGTGAACCGCGCCACCGGTGGCTGCGGCCGTGGCGGGGGAGGAGGCGGCGGGGGCGGGGCCGGCTCGGTGGTCGTGGTGGTCGTCGTGGTCGGCCTCGGCCGGGTGGTCGTGGTGGTGGATTGGCCCGTGGTGGTCGAGGCCGCCGCTGCCTCGGTGCCGGGGGACGTGGGCACCGGGATGACCGGGCCGGTGCGACTCGTCGTGCCGGACGTGCTGACCGGACCCGGGATGACCGGTAGGGGCTGCGCCTGCTCGGCGGGGTTCGACGCCAGCGTGGCGACCGCGGCGAACACCGTGGCCACCACGATGCCCGCGACGCCGAGGACCGCATAGGGCGCCCGCGAGAGGCCCGGACCTTCCTCGGTCGGTATCACGCGGCGCACGGTACCAGTTACCGCTAGGGTTCGATTTCGTGTGTCACGCTGACGAATCCCGCCCACCCGCGCCGCCCGTCTCCACCGGCGTGGCCGAGTCCGGCGAAACCCGGCTGACCTCGGCGGACGGTACCCGGTTCGGCGCATACGCCGCGCGGCCGGCGCGACCCAACGGCCGGGGAGTCGTGATCCTGCCGGACATCCGCGGCCTGCACGCGTTCTACCGGGTGCTGGCCGACCTGTTCGCCGACGCCGGGTTCGACGCCGTGGCATTCGACTACTTCGGCCGCACCGCGGAGACCGACGAGCGCGGCGAGTCGTTCGACCACCGGCCGCACGTCCCCAAGGTCACCCCGGAGCACGTCGAGCTGGACGTCGCCGCGTCGATCGCCTACCTGCGGAGTCTGCCGAACCCGGCCGAGCACCTCTTCACCGTCGGGTTCTGCTTCGGCGGCGCGGCGTCCTGGCGCCAGTCCGCGCACGGGCACGGCATCGCGGGGGCGATCGGCTTCTACGGCGGGCGTCCGCTCGAGCGGGTCGGCCCGTGGGTGCCGCGCATGACCGCACCGCTGCTGATGCTGCTGGCCGGAGTGGACAGCACCACCCCGGAGGAGTTCGACGAGTTCGCCGATCTGGTGCGGGCCAACGGGATCGAGGTCGAGTCGCACACCTATCCCGGCGCCCCGCACAGCTTCTTCGACCGGTCCTACGCCGACCACCGCGCGGCGTGCGCGGACGCGTGGGAGCGCATCCTCGACTTCACCGCGCGGCGGTCGGGAGCCTAGGTCGGTACCGCCCGGACAGCCGGGCCAGCTTGAGGCTCAGGTGCAGGGCCAGCCGCTCGTCGCCGTTCCGCAGATCGGTTTCGGCCAGCTGCTCCACCCGCTGCAGCCGGTAGTACAGCGAGGTGCGGTGCAGCCGAAGGGCCCGTGCGGTCGCCACCGCGCTGCCGGCCAGATCCAGGTATGTCTCAAGGGTTTCCAGCAGCGGCAGGTGCTGCCGGTCGGCCAGCAGCCGCTCCACCCCGGCGTGCAGCTCACCGCCCGGCACCAGGCTCAGCATCCGGTACACGCCGAGCTTCGCCCACTCCGCCGACGGACCGAAGCCGGGGATCCGGGCGGCCACGTCCGCGGCGTGCAACGCCTCCCGGTACGACTCCGCCGCGTCGGCCAGCGCCGGACGCGGCCGCCCGATCCCGACGACCACCGGCACGCTCATCCCGGCGCGCAGGTCCACCGGCTTGCCCGCCAGCAGCAGCACCCCGTGGTCGTGGCGCACCAGGTGCAGCGGATGCCGTGACGCGAACCGGGATCGCGCCGCGAGCAACCCGCGTTCCATGGCCAGCCGGGCGTTCTCGTCGGGCTCGCCGACCGGTCGGGCGACGAGCACGGTCACCGGCTCCCGGTGCGGAAAGTCTCCGGTCTCGATCAGCGTGCGCGCCGCCTCCCGGTCCCCGAGCAGCAGCGCGGTCACCGCCTCCAGCTCCCGGCTGGCGGCGAGCCCGGCCACGAGGCTGTTGTGGAACAGCGACAGCGCCAACCCGGGCGCAGTCTTGGCGGCGATCCGGACGTCCTCTTCGGACATCGGCGGGTCGGAGTCGATCAGCCACAGGAAGCCGAGCAGCCGGCCGTCGTACCGCGCCGGCACGCACACCCGCGGTAGCAGGCCGAGCTCCGGCGCGGCCGGAATCCGCAGCGCCCCTTGAGAGTCGAAGATGCCCGCCGCGCGCAGCCACTGCAGGACCTCGGGCGTGGTGTGCCGGCGCAGGATCGACTCCCGGCGAACGTCGTCCATCGGCTCGGTCTGCTCGCTGTAGGCGACCACGCGCTGCAGGTGATCTTCCAGCAGCACCGGCCGGCCCAGGTTCAGCGCCAGCTCGTCGACGACGCGTTGCAGATCGTCCGACACAGCGTCCTCCGCGGGGTAGAGCAGGCCTTTTCGTCAGATGTCGGAAACCGTGGGCATGCCTTCCCTACATCGGATCGATGATGTCGGTCAAGACCGGAATTAGCGTCCGTGGCTATGCGCCCATCCCTGCAGCTGACCGCCCTGCTCGCGGCCGCGGCGCTGGCCGCCGGCAGCACGGTGGCCCCGGCCGCCGCGGCCCCGCCGGACGTTCCGGTTCACTCCTGGCAGTACGACCACTGGCCGCAGCGGCAGCCGTGGCAGGAGACGGCGGGGGTGACGCTGCAGGGCCGGTCCGGCTTCCCGCCGCCGATCGACCCGCAGAGCTGGGTGAACCCCGACCACATGACGTGGGCGGACTACCGCAAGCCGCCCAACACCAACTGGGCCGACCCGGCGCGGCGGGGCTCGGTGCGCACGTTCCGCGGCGCGCTGGTGCTCGCCGACTATCCGAACCAGTCGTTCGTCGTGACCCAGCCGCAGGGATCCACGGTGTTCGGCAACCCCAGCGCCGAGGCCAGCGACATCCCCCGGGACCGGGTTGCCCAGTTCTACAAGGACTTCCTCAACACCCCGGGCACGCTGAACCGCGGGCACACGCTGCACGAGTACTGGATGGAGGACTCGGGCGGCCGCTACGGGGTGGAGCTGACCGCGTTCGGCCCGTACCAGATGCCGGGCAAGGACCACGAGTACGCCATGGAGTTCCAGGCCGGGACCGCCTGCCCGGCGGGCGACACGTGCAACAGGAACCTGCGCACGGACGCCCGCGCGGCCTGGGTCGCCGACGTCGGCCCGGAGGTGTCGGCCGGCTTCGACTTCGTCTTCTTCCTGTCCGCCGGCCAGGACGAGTCGTCCACCTGGCAGGAGTTCGGACCGATCAAGTTCGAGAACAAGGAGGACGTGACCGACGAGTTCGGCCCGCCGGATGAGAGCCTGCCGAACTGGTCGCGCACCCGGTATGTGGAATGGACGTCCTGGGCCTCCGGCTCGACCATCTGGCCCAACGCCGGCGGTGGTTCGTCCACGCAGGCGGAGAGCTCCGGCATGGCGGTCTACGCCCACGAGTTCAGCCACATCCTGGGCATCGGCGACAACTACAACAACCCGTTCGGGACACCGGTGCGCCGCGCCTACACCGGCATCTGGGAGATGCTCAGCCGCGGCTCGTTCAACGGTCCCGGCGGCCCGCACAGCCGCTGGCTGATCCCGCCGACGGCCGGCGCGTCGATGGGCGCGCAGCACATGCTGCGCAACAAGATCAAGCTGCAGATGGTGGACGAGCGCAACATCCTGCGCCTGTCCCGGGAGGCCCTTGCCCAGTCCGGACCGGTGATCGCCCGGGTGACCGCCCGCGCCGTCCAACCCGGACCGAACGACCTGTCCGGCATCAACATCGCGCTGGGCACCGGTGACCTGAGCCCGGCATGCAACATCAGCACGGATCCGTTCTGCGACGGCCGCGGCTACCACAACTACACCGTCGAGGTCGTCGACCGGATGGGCACCGACTCGTTCACCCCCGACTCCGGCGTGCTGCTGGCCAAGACCAAGAACCAGGACGCGGCGCCGTTCGAGTGGGTGATCGACGCCAACCCGCAGGACATCGGCATGACCGACTTCGTGCGGCCGGACGGCACCCGCGTGCCGATCACCATCGGCGACTACCGGCAGCTGTCCGACGCGCTGTTCCACGCCGGCGCCGACTCCGGCAGCGAGTTCGAGTACGTCGACGCGGCCAACCGCCTGCACTTCTACGTGCTCGACGTGCACCGCGACCAGCTCGGCCAACTGTCCTACACGGTGGCGATCCGTTCCCTTGACGGCTCCGGGCCGCAGCTGCGCGGCGTGCGGCTGCAGCCCACCGTCGGGCGGCCGGACGCCGACGGGCTGCACACGTGCGCGTTCCCGCTGACCAACACCGGTCAGCTCTACCCGGCGCAGACACAGCACCCCGAGGACGTCAGCGCCTACCTGCGCGGCGACGTCTACCGACTGTCGGCCACTGTGGACGGTTCGGGCTGGACCGTCTCCCTGCCCAACCGGCTGGCGAGCGCGAACGTCCGCGAGCAGACCCAGGTGCCGGTCTACGCCAGGCAGGACGGTCCCGGTTCGCGCCTCGTCCGGGTGAAGCTGACCGCGACGTCGGAAAGCGACCCGACCAAGACCGCCACCGCGACCTGCTACGTGATCGGTAGGTGATCAACCGTGGTGCGACGAGCGCTGGCCATCGCCGGTGCGCTGGGGATCGTGGCGGCCGTCCTTGCGGCGCCGGCCGTGTCGGCGGCCGAGCCCGGCGAGGCCACAGTGGTGCCGATCCAGGTCACCGGGCCGGTCTCGCAGCGCTTCAACATGGTGGTGATGGGCGACGGCTACACGGCCGCGGAGCTGCCCAAGTTCCGGGAGCACCTGAACAAGCACCTCAACGTGCTGTGGACGATCGAGCCGTTCAAGACGTACCGCAGCTACATCAACGTCTACGCGGTCGAGATTGAGTCGGCCGAGTCCGGAGTGGACTGTGATCCGGACCTGACCTCGCCCCGCCGCGACACCCCGCTGAACATGGGATTCTGGGGCGGTTGCAACCCGTCCAGCGTGCAGCGGCTGCTCGGCGTGGACGGGGCGGCGGCGAACCGGTACGCCGACCAGGTGGCCGGCACCACGCGCGGCAACCGCCAGCTGCTGGCCATCGGCAACAGCGACACCTACGGCGGCGCAGGCGGGACCAACGCCACCGCGTCGGGCGGCAACGCGCTGTCCGCCCTGATCACCCCGCACGAGCTGGGGCACTCGCTCGGCGGGCTGCAGGACGAGTACGACTACCTGGCGCGCGGCGAGCGCGGCGCGCCGTACACCGGCGGCGAGCCGTCGTCGGCGCACCACACGCTGCTCACCGAGCGGCAGATGCTCGACCAGCAGCGCAAGTGGTGGCGCTGGCTGGGGGAGCGCAGCGAGTCCGGCGGCGTGATCGGCCGGTACGAGGGCGGCCTGTACAGCGGCAGCGGCGTGTGGCGGCCGAGCGCGCACTCGATGATGAAGACGCTCGGCTACTACTTCGACCAGCCGAGCCGCGAGCAGATGACCCAGCGGATCGCGGCCAAGACCAGCATCTTGCAGGACGGCACCCCGACCGGCGCGCCGATCGGCGCCGACCGCGTGGTGTGGGTGGAGACGCTGCATCCCGTCGGCCACCGGCTCGACGTGCGGTGGACCCTCGACGGCGACCCCGTTCCGGCGGCCGGCAGCAGCCTCAACTTGTCCACATTGGACATTACGCCGGGCGTGCACACGCTGACCGCGACGGTCGTGGACCCGACGGAGTTCGTCCGGGACCCGGCGATCAGATCCTCGACCGCGCTCACCCGGTCCCGCACCTGGACCGTGGACACGGCCGTGACCACCACCCCGCCCGCGCCCACCCCGGTGGAGTTCACCGCGTCCACCCCGACCGACCGTCCGGTCGGCGGCGCCGACGTCGTCTACGTGGAGACGACCCACCCGGTCGACCACATCCCCGCGGTCACCTGGACGCTGGACGGCAACCCGGTGGCCGCGTCGGGCAACTCCCTTGCCCTGAAGGACTTCCGGCTCAGCGGGCGGCACACGCTCACCGCGGCGGCCGGCTCGTCGAGTCTGACGTGGACGGTGGACGCCGCCCTGCCCAGCGCCGACTACGAGCTTTCCGACGCGCTGCTGACCGTGCCCAAGCCGGGCCGACCCACCGAGTACATCTACAACGGGCCGTTCACCATGCGGCTCGACGGCGCCGACGACACGCCGGGGCACGTGGTGCGCGAGTTCCAGACCGACGGCGACGGCTGGTTCAACTACTTCGGCTGGCCGACAGATCCCGACGCGCCGTTCCTGTTCACACCGGAGGGCACCAACATCGACAACCTGGTGTACGGCAAGCTCGGCGTGCCCCGACTGTCCCCTTGGGACGATGCGACGCCCAGCTACGGCCGGCACACCGTGCAGTACCGGGCCATCGACCCGGCCGGCAACATCGGCCCGCCGGGTGAGTTCGTGGTGACCCTGCTGCCCGCGCCGCCGGCCTGCACCGGCACCGTCACCGGCCGCCGCGACGGCCCGCTGGTGATCTCCTCGGGGGTGACCTGCCTCGACCGGGCCGAGGTGTCCGGGCCGGTGCTGGTCCGCCCCGGCGCCGCCCTCGTGGCGTCCGGCTCGACGATCCGCGGCCCGGTGGTCGGTTCCGGCGCCACCACGGTGGAACTGCTCAACACCACCGTGCACGGGCCGGTGTCGATCTCCGGCACGACGGTGGCCGTGACGATCGTCGGCGGGCAGGTGCATGGCCCGGTCGTGCTGTCGGACAACCGAACCGGCAGCCGGGCGGCCGTACTGGCCGGCGCCACGGTGTCCGGCCCGCTGTTCTGCGCTGGCAACGCGCCCGTACCGGAGAACCTGCGGGCGCCCAACACCGTGCGCGGACCCCGGGTGGGGCAGTGCGCCAGCCTGTAAGGCCGGTGTCCTCCGGCCGCTCCCGCGAGACCGATCCCGCCCACCCACCCGCGATCTCGCGTCCGCTCCTGGTGACCGGATAGCGATTCACAGTTATCGAACTAGGCCGGATGACGCATTGCTCCTGACCCAACCGGACCTCTTTACTCGAAACTGCTCAGTTTCCCTGCACCTCTTCTGATTCGGCGCACGGCCGCGCCAGGCGACGAGCCACGGGCTCGTCGCCCGGTGGCGTGCGCCCGGAAGGACAACACTATGTATCGCAAGCGAGGGTTTCGCGCGAGCCTGGCCCTGATCGCCGGGCTCGCCGTGACGGTGGCGGTGCCGGCGCAACCCGCTCAGGCAAACCAGTCCCCGGATGTGCTCGCCGCGCAGGCCGCCGACCGGGCGGCGGCGGAGGGCACCGCGCTGGCCAAGGGTCCGGAGGACGTGTTCCTCCGCTCCAGCATCACCCCGGGCGGCGCCGGCCTGTTCTACGCGGCATACGTGCGCACGTACCGCGGGCTCGAGGTCATCGGCGGCGACGCCGTGATCGTCACGGATGGCCATGGCCAGGTGCGCGACACCGTGACCACGCAGACCGCGCCGGTCGCCGTGGACACGCGCGCGACGCTGACCAAGAGCGCCGCGGAGGCGATCGCCCGCGCTCAACTGTCCACAGTAGAGCGAGTGGTGAACCGCCGGCTCGTGGTCTTCGCGGTGGATCGCCCGACGCTGGCCTACGAGGTGCTGCTGGAGGGCACAAGGGCGCAGGTGCCGAGCCGGCTGCACGTGTTCGTCGACGCCCACACCGGCGCCGTGCTCGACTCCTGGGACGATGTCATGGCGGGCACCGGCAACGGTTTCTACAACGGTACCGTGACCATCAACACCCAGCAGAGCGGCGGCACGTTCAGCACCATCGACCCCACCCGCCCGGGAGTCCGGTGTGCCCGAGCCAGCAACCAGCAGGTGTTCACCGGGTCCGACGACTTGTGGGGCAACGGGTCGGGCACCAGCCTGGAGACGGCGTGCGTGGACGCGCTCTACGCCGAGCAGCGCGAGTGGGACATGCTGCGCACCTGGTTGGGGCGCAACGGGATCAACGGCAACGGCGGCGGCTTCCCCGCTCTCGTCGGCCTCACCATCGTCAACGCCTTCTGGAACGGCAGCTCCGCCAGCTTCGGCCGCTCCTCCGACGGCCAGCGCCAGGTCGTGCCGATCGACGTGGTGGCCCACGAGTTCGGGCACGGCATCTTCCAGTTCACCCCGGGCGGCTCCGGCGGTGGCGGCAACGAGAAGGGTGGGCTCAACGAGTCCGCCGGCGACATCTTCGGCGCGTTGACCGAGCACTTCGCGGCCAACCCGAACGACCCGCCGGACTACCAGGTGGGCGAGGAGGTCAACCTGGTCGGCAACGGCCCGATCCGGTTCATGTACAACCCCTCCCTGCGCAACCACCCGAACTGCTTCAGCTCGGCCATTCCCAACACCGAGGTGCACGCCGCGGCCGGCCCGCAGAACCACTGGTTCTACCTGCTCGCCGAGGGCAGCAACCCGGGTGGCGGCAAGCCGTCCAGCCCGACCTGCAACGGCTCCACGGTGGTCGGGATCGGGATACAGAAGGCCGGCCAGATCTTCTACAACGGGCTGCTGCGCAAGACCACGACGTGGACGCACGCCAGGGCTCGGGTGGCCACCCTGCAGGCGGCTCGGGCGCTGTTCCCCAGTGGCTGCACCGAGTTTAACGCCGTCCGCGCGGCGTGGAACGCGGTGAGCGTGGCTGCGGTGGCCGGCGAGCCGACCTGCTAGCCGATAGCGCGTAGCCGCCAGGAGTCCGCTGTCCCGGACAGCACCGTCCGGGAC
>NZ_DASZCQ010000075.1:0-100990 GCF_035942955.1 Actinophytocola sp.
CCACCTCGGTCGGCGGGATCAGCCGACCGGCTCGAGCTCCCGGTGGCGCGGGGCGGGGCCCGGCCGGGGAGCGATCTCGTCGCGGCGGCGGAGCCAGCGCGGGGTCCACCAGTTGGACTTGCCGAGGACGGACATCAGCGAGGGCAGCACGACGGCCCGGATGAGGGTGGCGTCGAGCAGAATCGCGGTGGCGAGGCCGACGCCCATCTGCTTCATGTCGATCGTGCTCAGCGTGGCGAAGATCGAGAAGACCCCGATCATGACCGCGGCGGCGCTGGTGACCACGCCGGCCGAGGTGGTGATCCCCCTGGCCACCGCGTCTCGAGTGGACAGTCCGGCGACCGCGGACTCCCGGATCCTGCTGACCACGAACACGTGGTAGTCCATGGACAGGCCGAACAGGGTGACGAACAGGATCACCGGGAGCCAGGCCACGATCCCGCCGGTCGACGTGAAGCCGAGCAGGCCCTCGGCCCAGGAGTTCTGGAACACCAGGACCAGCACGCCGTAGGCGGCGCCGGCGGACAGCAGGTTCAGGCCGATCGCGCTCAGGGCGATCACGGGTGCCCGGAAGGCCCACAGCATGACCAGGAACGTCAGCAGGAGCACGAAGCCGATCACCCAGGGGAGCGCGTCGTTCATCGTGGACACGAAGTCGTTCTCCCCCGCGGTGTGCCCGCTCACCGCGAACTCGGCGCCGGCGATGCCGCCGAACGTGGCGGGCAGCAGGGAGGTGCGCAGCCGGGTCAGTGACTGGTCGGCCTCGGCGCTGCCGCCGTCGTACGGGATTCCGGCCGAGATCAGGAAGATCCGCCCGTTGGCCGCCTCGTCGACCTCCGGCGCCTGGTCGTGGGCGAAGCCGTCGTCGGTGGCGAGCCGGGCGAGCAGGTCGTCGACGGCCCGCCGGGCGGCGGCGGCCTGATCGGCGGGGACCCGCACGGCGATCTGGTGCGCGGCGCCGGTGCTGGGGAACGCCGCGGTCATCCGGTCGTACGACTGCATGATCGGGATGCTGCGCGGCAGGTCCGCTTCGGACGGCGCGTTGAGGTTCATGCTGAACGCCGGGATGGCAAGGGCGACAAGGGCTCCACCGGACAGGGCCAGGGTGAGCGCCGGCCGCCGCAGGCTCGGCCGCAGCACCCTGCGCCAGAATCGGGGCTCGCCGCCGGACCGCATGGAAAGCCGCCACAGCAACGGAACCCGGGGCCGGTCGACCCACCTGCCGAGCTTGGCCAGCAACGCGGGCAGCACGGTGATCGAGCCGATCATCGCGACCAGGACCACGAGGATCGTGCCCACCGCGATCGACGAGAACACGATGTCGTTGACCACGAACATGCCGGCCATCGCGACGGCCACGGCGATGCCGGAGACCACGATCGCGTGCCCGGAGGTCGCCGCGGCGATCTCCACCGCGTCGACGTGCCCGGCGCCCTTCGCGCGTTCCTCGCGTTCCCGCCGGATGTAGAACAGCGAGTAGTCGACGCCGACGGCCATGCCGATCAGCAGGATCATGCTCGACGTGCTGTCGGTGGCCGGGATGAGATGCGACACCAGCGCCGACAGCCCGATCGCGGTGCCCACCGCCGACATGGCCAGCAGCACGGGAACGCCGGCGGCGATCAGCGCGCCGAACACCAGGAGCATGATCAGCAGCGTGACCGGGATGCTGATCAGCTCGGCCTTCTGGAAGTCGTCGCCGAGGGTCGCGGACAGCGCCTTGTCCAGCGAGGCGCCGCCGACCTGCTCGACGATCAGGTCGGGGTAACGCTGCTGCACCGACGCGGTGGTGTCCAGCAGCGGCTGCACCCGCTCCTCGGCCGTCTTCCGCTCGCCGGTGATCTCCACGTTGACCAGGACCGCGCTGCCGTTCGGCGCCGGGACCGGGTCGCTGATCTTGCCGACCTCGGCCAGGCCTCGCATGCCGGTGCGCACGTCGTTCGCGGCCGCCATGGCCCTTGCCTGGTCGAGGCCGCCGCCGCGGGCGGAGATCAGGACGTTCTCCGTTGCCGGACGCGTGAAACCGGCCTCGTCCACAATGCTCTGATAGGTGGCCAGCTCGCCCTTCGGATTGTCGTCGAAGTCGGCGGTCCTGGTGCCGGCCGCGGTGCCCACGCCGATGCTGATCGCCACGAACAGGATCCAGGCGCCGATCGCCCGCCACGGGTGCTCGGCGCTCCATCTGGCGATGCGCACGGTTAACGCTGGTTTACTCATTGGTTCCCCTCGTGAATGTCGCTGTGTCACGCACAAGGTTGGGGGAGATCGCGGTCCGCGTGATCCGGACCTTTCCCTGGAAAGAGCTAGGGGTAACCCCTAAGGCGAACCCCGGCCGCCAGCACCATGGCCGCGCAGAGCAGCGCCGCCCCCGCGATGCCGGCCGCGCCGAGCCGGTCGCCGAGCAGGGCCGCGGCCAGCAGCGCCCCGGTCAGCGGCTCCAGCAGGGTCAGCACCGCGGCGGTGCCGGCGCCGACGGTCCGCGAGCCGCGGAAGTACAGCGGGTAGGCCACCGCGGTCGGCAGCACGGCCAGCGCCACCAGCAGGCCCACCGACGCGCCGGTCACCTCGAAGGTCAGGCCGAACCCGGCGACCACCGCCAGCAGCGATCCGCCCACCGCGAACCCGAACCCGATCGTGGCGAGCTCGCTCATGCCGGCGACCGGCCGCGCGCCGAGCACGGTCAGCGCGGCGAACGCGGCCGCGGCCAGCAGCGCGAGGCCGGCGCCGGCCAGCACGCCGGAGCCGTCCGACGGGACGCCGACGAGCAGGCCGAGCCCGGCCAGCGCGAGCGGCAGCGAGACGAGCATGCGCCGGCCGGTGCGGCGCCCGGTGAGCCGCTCGGCCAGCAGCACGAGCACCGGCATGGAGCCGATCGTGAGCAGGGTCGCCAGCGTGACGGAAGTGCTTGCCACCGCGGCGAAGTAGCTGCCCTGGGCGGCGGCGGCCAGCGTCCCGACGCCGGCCACCCTTGCCAAGCCGGCACGCCCCCGGGGCAGCCGCCGCAGGCCGCCGGTGAGGGCAAGGAAGATGATGATCAGGACACTGCCGGCGGCGAGCCGGTAGGCGGCGACGGCCACCGGCGCGAGACCCGCGGCCCGACCGAGCAGGCTGCCGAGCAGCCCGCCGGTCCCGAACAGTGATCCGGACAGGACCAACGAAAGCATGGTTGGGTGCGCTCCTGCGACGAGAAGGGAAGGGGTCGCGGAAGCGGGGCACGGCTGATCGGCGCACCGGCTGGTGCGCTGGAGAGTTACGCCCCGCTCAGGAGCGCGGAGGAGAGGTGATCAGGTGGCGCCCGGACACGGCGGCCATGCTAGCCGCGTGGCTGCCCATGGCCCTCCTCAATTACTAGGCTCGCAACCATGACCGAGCCGTTCCGCGCCGCGCGCGACTTCCTGGTGGCACACCAGCGGGACTACGACACCGCCTACGCGAACTTCCGGTGGCCGGCCCTTGACCGATTCAACTGGGCGCTGGACTGGTTCGACGTGGTCGCCGGCGCCGAGCCGACCGCGTCCCGGCTGGCGCTGTGGATCGTCGAGGAGGACGGCTCGGCGCGCAAGTGGACGTTCGCCGAGCTGTCCGCCCGGTCCAACCAGGTGGCGAACTGGCTGCGCTCGCTCGGGGTGGCCAGGGGCGACCGGCTCATCCTGATGCTGGGCAACCAGGGCGAGCTGTGGGAGACGATCCTGGCCGCGATGAAGCTGGGCGCGGTGATCATCCCGGCGTCCACCCTGCTCGGCGCCGCGGATCTGCGCGACCGGGTCGAGCGCGGGCGGGCGCGGCACGTGGTGGCGCGCGCCGTGGACGCGCCGAAGTTCGCCGACGTGCCCGGTGACTACACCAGGATCGCCGTTGGCGGGCCGATCGAGGGCTGGTTGGACTACGCCGACGCCGACCAACTGTCCGTCGACTTCGTCCCCGATGGCGAGACGAACGCCGACGACACGCTGCTGCTGTACTTCACCTCGGGCACCACCGCGCGCCCGAAGCTGGTGCAGCACACCCACGTGTCCTACCCGGTCGGTCATCTGTCCACTATGTACTGGATCGGGCTGCGGCCGGGCGACGTGCACCTCAACATCTCCTCGCCGGGCTGGGCGAAGCACGCCTGGAGCAACGTGTTCGCGCCGTGGAACGCCGAGGCGACCGTGTTCATCTACAACTACACGCGCTTCGACGCGGCCGCCCTGATGTCCCAGATGGACCGGTGCGGCGTGACCAGCTTCTGCGCCCCACCGACGGTGTGGCGGATGCTGATCCAGGCCGACCTCACCCAGCTGAAGTCCCCACCGTCCCAAGTGGTCGGTGCGGGGGAGCCGCTCAACCCGGAGGTGATCGAGCAGGTCGCCAAGGCGTGGGGCGTGACGATCCGGGACGGGTTCGGCCAGACCGAGACCACGCTGCAGGTGGCGAACACGCCGGGGCAGCCGGTGAAGCCCGGCTCGATGGGCCGGGCGCTGCCCGGGTTCGTCATCGCCCTTGTGGACCCGGCCACCGGCGAGCCGGCCGACGAGGGCGAGATCTGCATCGACCTCGCGCACCGGCCGGTCGGCCTGATGGTGGGCTACGCCGACGACGAGGAGCGCACCGCCGAGGCCATGCGCGGCGGCTACTACCACACCGGCGACGTCGGCTCCCGCGACGCCGACGGCTACATCACCTACGTGGGCCGGGCCGACGACGTGTTCAAGGCGTCGGACTACCGGATCTCCCCGTTCGAGCTGGAGAGCGTGCTGATCGAGCACGAGGCGGTGGCCGAGGCCGCGGTGGTGCCGTCGCCCGACCCCCTGCGCCTCGCGGTGCCCAAGGCGTATATCGTTCTCGCCGCCGGCCACAAGCCCGACGCCGAGACCGCTCGGTCCATTCTCGCCTTCGCCCGCGAGAACCTGGCTCCGTACAAGCGGATCCGCCGCCTGGAGTTCGCCGAGCTGCCCAAGACGATCTCCGGCAAGATCCGCCGGGTGGAGCTGCGCGGCCGGGAGAACGAGGTGAACGCCGACCCGTCGAACCGCACCCCTGGCGAGTTCCGCGACGACGACTTCCCCGACCTGCGCGGCTAGGAGCCAACCGCACCGGTGTCGCTCGCCGAATTCGTTGCGGGAGCGTGTCATCGGCGTAAACCGCGCGCGTCTCCCGGACGCGCCGCGGCGTGGCCGGACATGCTTGCCACGAACAGGCATCCGGCCCCCGTTAACGCGGCGCCGGCGAGACCCGACACCCCTGTTGGAGGTAGGGGGAGCACGATGAGCATCGACGAGAATTCCGACGGAAATCTGCCGACGACCCCGTGCAGCGTGGTGTGGAGTGGGGGCCACGCCTACGTGCTCGAGGGCAGGTTCGGGCGAGCGCGCTGGGTCGGCGTGGACGACCGCGGCCGCCCCCAGGCACTGACCAACGCCGACCTGCAGCGTCGAGGATGGAGCCGCACCCGGGTCCCGCGCTGACGACCTTTTCGCGACCTTGCGCGCGCCGCAATCGCTCCGGCAGGGCACGGCATGTCCTGGTCCGCTCGCGCTGACGGGTGCCCTGCCACCTTCGGCCGAGGGCGCGCTCTGTGGTCACTCCGAGTGCCGCGGAGCATTTTGGCTACCGCCTCCCGCTCGCGAATACGCTGGCAGGTATGGCGCAGGCGGCCGAGGTACGTGCGGGCGACGGGCAGGTCCCGGACCGCCTGGTCACCGTGCCCAACCTGCTCAGCGTCATCCGGCTCGCCGGGGTCCCGCTGTTCCTGTGGCTGCTGCTCGGCCCGAAGGCCGACGGCTGGGCCCTCGTGGTCCTGGTGGCCAGCGGCGTGACCGACTGGCTGGACGGCAAGATCGCCCGCTGGCTGAACCAGACCAGCCGGCTCGGCGCCCTGCTCGACCCGGCCGCCGACCGGCTCTACACCCTGGCCACGGTGGTGGCCTTCGTCATCCGCGACATCGTGCCGTGGTGGGTGGCCGCGGTCCTGGTCGGCCGGGACCTGCTGGTCATGTGCGCCATCGCGGTGCTGCGCCGGGCCGGCTACGGCCCGCCCGAGGTGACCTACATCGGCAAGGCGGCGACGTTGAGCCTCATGTACGCGTTCCCGTTGCTGCTGCTCGCGCAGGGGGCGTCCACCGCCGCCACGATCGCCCGCCCGGTCGCCTACGCGTTCGCGATCTGGGGGTCGGTGCTGTTCATCTGGTCCGGCCTGCTCTACGTGGTGCAGGCGCGATCAACGCTGCGGAGTCGGGCCATCTAAGCTCTGCTCGAATATCGGCCCGTCGGGAGGGATGTGCAGGTGACACCCGAGGAACTCATGTACACCGAGGAGCACGAGTGGGTGGCGCGCAGGGATGGAAACGTCATCCGCGTCGGTATCACCGAGTACGCCCAGGACCAGCTCGGTGACGTCGTCTACGTCCAGCTTCCCGAGGTGGGGAACCAGGTCGACGCCGGGGCCGCCGCGGGCGAGGTGGAGTCCACCAAGAGCGTCTCGGAGATCTACGCGCCGGCGACCGGCGAGGTGACCGCGGTCAACGAGGCGCTCGACGAGCAGCCCGAGCTGATCAACAGCGACCCGTACGGCGAGGGGTGGATCTTCGAGATCACCGTCGACGACCCGGATGCGCTCGAGGGACTGCTCGACGCCGAGGCGTACCGGGCGCTCACCGAGAAGGAATGAGACGCGGGCAAACATCACCGTCGGCATGGGGGAGGCAACGTCTGGGCAGCTGATCGCGCACGGTACGTTTGCACAGTTGTAAGACGAAATCACCAGCAGGAGGAGAGCTCAGGTGAGCACCAACGACGGGCCCGGCGTCCCGCCGGAGCAGTCTCCGGAGCGGACGTCCGTGTTCCGGGCCGACTTCCTCCACGAGGCCGAAACAACCGAGGGGCCGGCGCCTGAGCCGTCGGTCGCCGGCGTCGACGCGCTGCCGGCCGGTTCCGCCCTGCTGGTGGTCAAGCGGGGCCCGAACGCCGGCTCCCGCTTCCTGCTCGATCGGGACACGACCAGCGCGGGCCGGCACCCGGACAGCGACATCTTCCTCGACGACGTCACGGTCTCCCGGCGGCACGCGGAGTTCCGCCGGGAGGGCGGCGAGTTCGTGGTGATCGACGTCGGCAGCCTCAACGGCACGTACGTCAACCGGGAGCCGGTCGACCAGGCCGTGCTCGCCGGCGGCGACGAGGTCCAGATCGGCAAGTTCCGCCTGGTGTTCCTCACCGGCCCGAGCTCAGGGTCGTAGGACGTAGCAGTGACGGCTGCCGGGAGGCCGGAGCGCGACGGGTTGAGCATCGGGGCCGTGCTGGAGCGGCTTCGGCCCCAGTTCCCCGACGTCACCATCTCCAAGATCAGGTTTCTCGAGTCGGAGGGCCTGGTCTGCCCGGCCCGAACCCGGTCCGGCTACCGCCAGTTCACCGCGGCCGACGTTGAGCGGCTGCGGTTCGTGCTGTCCGCGCAGCGCGACCACTACCTGCCGCTCAAGGTGATCAAGGAGCAGCTGGACGCGGCCGACCGGGGCCATGACCCCGGCCCGGCGCTGCGGCCGGTGCCGGCGCCGGCGGCGCCCGGGCTGCCGAGCGCGGCGGCCTTCGTCGAGTCGCCGGAGCGCCGGCTGACCAGGGAGGAGCTGCTCGAGCACGGCGGCATCGACGCCGCGATGCTCACCGAGCTCGAGCAGTACGGCCTGATCAAGCCCGGTGCGGCGGGCTTCTACGACTCGCTGGCCGCGACGGTGGCCAGGACCGTCAAGGCCATGACCGAGTTCGGCATCGAGCCACGGCACCTGCGGGCCTTCCGGGCCTCCGCCGAGCGCGAGGTGGGTCTGGTCGAGCAGATCGTCGCGCCCCTCTACCGGCATCCGGACCGCGAATCCAGGGCCCGCGCCGACGAGATCGTGGCCGAGCTCGCCGCGCTGTCGGTGGGCCTGCACACGTTGCTGGTGAAGGCCGGGCTGCGACGGGTCGCCGGACGGTAGATTCCGTCCCGTACGGCCGATGTACGCCGTTGCGTGGCCACATCGTGACCCGGATTGCTTCGGCGGAATGCAAGCGTCCTGCCCGGATGGCGGGTAGCGTCGAAGCCATCGATGAGCGATCCTCGATGTAGGAGCGATATCGTCGATCCTGATGGAGGGAGGCGAGCCCGATGAGCGAGATGCGAGTCGTGGGGGTGCGGGTGGAATTGCCCGCCAACCAACCGATCTTGCTCCTTCGCGAGACCGATGGCGACCGCTACCTCCCGATCTGGATCGGCTCGGTCGAGGCGACCGCGATCGCGTTGGAGCAGCAGGGGGTGCGGCCCGCCCGGCCGCTCACCCACGATCTGCTCAAGGACGTCATCGGCGCGCTCGGCCGGGAGCTCGAGCAGGTCCGCATCACCGATCTTCGCGAGGGCACCTTCTTCGCCGAGCTGGTGTTCGACGGCGACGTGCGGGTGTCCGCCCGGCCGAGCGACTCCGTGGCGCTCGCCCTGCGGGTGGGGGTCCCCATCCACGCGGAGGACGCGGTCCTGCAGGAGGCCGGGTTGATCATCCCGGACGAGCAGGAGGACGAGGTCGAGAAGTTCCGCGAGTTCCTCGACTCGGTCTCACCCGAGGACTTCCGCGGGGCGGACACCTGACCTACCCACCGGCCTCGACCTGAACCTGAGGTTGAGAGTTACCTCCGCGCGTCGCGTTGACCGGTCCGCCTGGCCGACCTACCGTCATTGGTGAGCGAATCGCGTTAGTGTGATTCACGGTCCTGGGGGCCCACCGCGGGGAGGCACGCGTGATCAAGGAAGGTCCTGTCGGGGCGGTCGGTGGCGAGCAGGGTGAGCTGTTCCCGGACGAGTCCGCCCCCGATGAGCTGGTCGGATACCGGGGACCGGCCGCCTGCCAGATCGCCGGGATCACCTACCGCCAGCTCGACTACTGGGCCCGCACCGGGTTGGTCGCGCCGAGCATCCGCGGCGCGCAGGGCTCCGGCTCCCAGCGGCTGTACTCGTTCAAGGACCTGCTGGTCCTCAAGGTGGTCAAGCGGCTGCTGGACACCGGGGTCTCGCTGCAGAACATCCGGGTCGCGGTGCAGCACCTGCGCCGCCGCGGGGTCAAGGACCTGGCCAACATCACGCTGTTCAGCGACGGCGCCACGGTCTACGAGTGCACCTCGGCCGAGGAGATCGTCGACCTGCTGCAGGGCGGCCAGGGCGTCTTCGGGATTGCGGTCAGCAACGCCATGCAGGAGATCAACGGCACCATCCACGACTTCCAGGCGGAGCGGGCCGACGGCGGCACCGTCGAGCCGGTCACCGACGACGAGCTGACCGCCCGGCGCAAGGCGCGCAACGTCGGATAAGACCGCGTGTCCCGCCTTCGGGCAGCCGTGTCCCGCCTTCCGGCAGGCATGAGCTCCGACTCCCGGTGAGCTGCCCGACACCCAGCGAGTTGTGCACCGATGCTGCATGTCAGCCGGGGTAGGCTGCGCGGTGTAGTCGTGGACCCCGCGCGGGAGAGACCGAGCCGGCCGGCTCGGCGCCGAAGGAGCAACTCCTCCCCGGAACCTCTCAGGCACCAAGGACCGCGCGGGCGAGACGCCTCTGGAAAGCGGGTTTCCGGCTCCAGCGCCGGGCAACCCCGCCGAAGGTGCAAGTCCAGCGGGGCTCGATCCGGCTGGACGAAGCTCTCAGGCGCCCGTGCGTGTGCGGGCACGGACAGAGGGGGAGGGCAACCGGACACCCGTCCGGGGCCCGACCTCGCAGACCGGAGGCGCAACTCATGACTCGGGATCGCACCTCGCTCGCCGCTCTCGAGCACGGCACCCCGTTCGTCGACCGGCACGTCGGCCCTCGCCCCGCCGAGCTGGCGCGGATGCTCGAGGTGATCGGGGTGGGCTCGCTCGCCGAGCTCGCCGAGCGCGCGGTGCCGGCATCGATCCGGGAGCGCGACCTGACCCTCGACCTGCCGGCGCCGGCCACCGAGGCCGAGTCCCTTGCCGAGCTGCGCGCCCTCGCCGCCCGCAACCGGCCGATGGTGCAGATGATCGGCCTCGGCTACTACGGCACGATCACCCCGCCGGTCATCCGCCGCAACGTGCTGGAGAGCCCGGCCTGGTACACCGCGTACACGCCGTACCAGCCGGAGATCTCCCAGGGCCGGCTGGAGGCGCTGCTCAACTTCCAGACCATGGTCGCCGACCTCACCGGGCTGCCGGTGGCCAACGCCTCGATGCTGGACGAGTCCACCGCCGCCGCCGAGGCCATGACGCTGGTGCGCCGGGCAGGCAAGTCGAAGTCCCCCCGGTTCGTCATCGACGCCGACACGTTCCCGCAGACCATCGCCGTGATCGAGACCAGGGCCGAGCCGCTCGGCATCGAGGTCGTGGTGGCCGACCTGACCGAGGGGCTGCCCGACGGCGACCTGTTCGGCGTGCTGCTGTCCTACCCGACCGCGACCGGCGCGATCCGCGACCACGCGCCGCTGATCGACGCGGCGCACGAGCGCGGCGCGCAGGTCGTGGTGGCCGCCGACATCCTGGCGCTGACCCTGCTGCGCCCGCCCGGCGAGATGGGGGCGGACGTCGTGGTCGGCTCCACCCAGCGGTTCGGCGTCCCGATGGGCTTCGGCGGCCCGCACGCCGGCTACCTCGCCGTCCGCCAGGGCCTTGAGCGCCAGTTGCCGGGCCGCCTGGTCGGGGTGAGCACCGACGCCGACGGCAACCTGGCCTACCGGCTGGCCCTGCAGACCCGCGAGCAGCACATCCGCCGGGAGAAGGCGACGAGCAACATCTGCACCGCCCAGGTGCTGCTGGCCGTGATGGCCTCGATGTACGCCGTGTACCACGGGCCCGACGGGCTGCGCTCCATCGCCACGCGGGCGCACCGGATGGCCGCGGTGCTGGCCGCCGGGCTGCGCGCCGCGCCGGACACCCGCGTCGTGCACGACCAGTTCTTCGACACCGTGCTCGTCGAGGTGCCCGGCCGGGCCGGCGCGGTGGCGGCCGCCGCCCGCGAGCGGGGGATCAACATCCGGCTGGTCGACGATGATCACGTGTCGATCTCCTGCGCCGAGACCACCACCCGCGCCCACATCCGGGCCCTGTGGCAGGCGTTCGGGACCGACGCCGACGCCGACGCGCTCGATGTGTCCACTTCGGACGCGATCCCGGCCGCGATGGAGCGCACCTCCGAGTACCTGACCCACCCGGTGTTCACCATGCACCGGTCCGAGACGGCACTGCTGCGCTACCTGCGCGCGCTGTCCGACAAGGACGTCGCGCTGGACCGCAGCATGATCCCGCTCGGCTCGTGCACGATGAAGCTCAACGCCACGGCCGAGATGGAGCCGGTCACCTGGCCGGAGTTCGCCGAGCTGCATCCGTTCGCCCCGGCCGAGGACGCCGCCGGGCTGCTGACCGTGGTGCACGATCTTGAGACCTGGCTGGCCACGCTGACCGGCTACGACGCGGTGAGCCTGCAGCCCAACGCCGGCAGCCAGGGCGAGTTCGCCGGTCTGCTGGCGATCCGGGCCTACCACCGCAGCCTCGGCCACGGCGAGCGCGACGTCTGCCTGATCCCGGCCAGCGCGCACGGCACCAACGCGGCCAGCGCGGTGATGGCCGGGATGCGCGTGGTCGTGGTGAAGTGCGACGAGGCCGGCAATATCGACCTCGACCACCTCCGGTCCACTGTGGACGCTCATCGGGACGACCTGGCCGCGATCATGATCACTTATCCGTCCACGCACGGGGTGTACGAGGACACCGTGCGCGAGGTGTGCGCCCTCGTGCACGACGCGGGCGGACAGGTCTATGTGGACGGTGCCAACCTCAACGCGTTGATCGGCCTTGCCCGGTTCGGTAAGTTCGGCGCCGACGTGTCACATCTCAACCTGCATAAGACGTTCTGCATCCCGCACGGTGGCGGCGGGCCGGGCGTCGGGCCGATCGGGGTGCGCGAGCACTTGGCCCCGTTCCTGCCCAACCACCCGCTGCAGCCGGCAGCCGGGCCGGCGACCGGGGTCGGCCCGATCAGCGCGGCGCCCTGGGGCAGCGCGTCGATCCTGCCGATCTCCTGGGCCTACGTCCGGATGATGGGCGCAGACGGCCTGCGCCGGGCCACCGAGGTGGCCGTGGCCGCGGCCAACTACGTGGCCAGGCGACTCGACGAGTACTTCCCGGTGCTCTACGCCGGGGCCGGCGGGTTCGTCGCGCACGAGTGCATCCTCGACCTGCGCCCGATCACCAGGGCCACCGGCATCACCGTGGACGACGTGGCCAAGCGGCTCGCCGACTACGGCCTGCACGCGCCCACGATGTCGTTCCCGGTGGCCGGCACGCTCATGGTCGAGCCGACCGAGAGCGAGGACCTCGCCGAGCTGGATCGCTTCTGCACCGCCATGATCGCCATCAAGGGGGAGATCGACCGGGTCGCGGCGGGGGAGTGGCTGCCCGAGGACAACCCGCTGCGCGGCGCCCCGCACACCGCGCTGGCCGTCACCGGCAAGTGGGACCACCCGTACACCCGCGAGGAGGCCGCCTTCCCGTTCGGCGCCGCCGGACCCAAGGTCTGGCCGCCGGTCGGCCGGATCGACGGCGCCAAGGGGGACAGGAACCTCGTCTGCTCCTGCCCGCCCGTGGATGCCTACCAGGGCTAGGGGATCGCCCGCAGCGCCTCGTCGAGGTCGATCGGGGCGAGGCCGAAGGTGCGCTCGGTGATCGTCGAGTCCAGCACGAACGGCTTGACGAACTGGTAGCGGGTGGTCCGCAGCTCCTTGGCCATCGGGTCGAACAGCCCGGCCGCCCACAGCACCGGATAGGGCAGGCCGGTCAGCTTGGGCGCGGGCGCGCCGACGACTTCCGTGAACCGGGTGGCGATCTCGCGGACCGTCAGCGCCGGGTTGGTCGGCACCGGCCAGGCCTTGCCAAGGGCCCGCTCGTCGGCCGCCACGGTGACCAGCGTGCGGGCGACGTCGGTGATCGAGGTCCAGCTGTGCGGCACGTCGAGCGCGGCCGGCACGAACGCCCGCCTGCCCGCGCGCAGCGGCTCGGCAAGGACGAAGCTGAAGATCGAGTTCGCCTCGATGTAGTCGCTGGCCCGCACCTCGGTGGTCCGGATCCGGCCCGCCTCGTGCGCGGCCAGCGCGTCGCGCCACATGTCCGCGCGCAGTTTCAACTTGGGGTGGGTGGCGGCCAGCGGGGTGGCCTCGGTGATCGGCCCGTCCACCGGCCCGTAGCCGTACAGGTTGCCGGCAATGGCCAGCACGGCGCCGCTGCTCTCCGCCGCGGCCAGCAGCGCGCCGGCGAGCGGCGGCCAGTCCGTAAGCCAGCGGTGGTAAAGCGGGTTCGCGCAGTTGTACAGCGCAACCGCACCGGCGGCCAGCTTGCTCAGCCGCTCGGCATCGGTGGCGTCGGCCGCCACCCGCTCGATCGCCGGGTGCTCCGGCCCGCCGCCGCTCCTGGTGACGATCCGCACCTGCTCACCCCGCTCGGCGAGCAGCTTCGCGGTAGCGGTGCCGACCGGCCCAGCCCCGACGATCACCTGGAGTGCCATGAGTGGTGTCCCCTTCTCTCGCATCGAGAGCACTGCTCTCGTTTCGAATCAATAGTCTCGAGATCACCGCTCACTGTCAAGAGCACTGCTCTCGAATGTGTGCAATACTCCCCACATGGCCGACAAGACGACGACGCCCCCCGCGGCCGGCTCCATCCGTGCCCGCGTCCGAGCGGAGATGATCGACCAGATCAAGACCATCGCCCGCCGGCACATCGAAGCCGAGGGTGCCAACCTGTCCCTGCGCGCCGTCGCCCGGGACCTTGGCGTCGTCTCCTCCGCGCTGTACCGGTACTTCGCCAACCGCGACGACCTGCTCACCGCGCTCATCATCGACGCATACGACTCGCTCGGCGACGCGGCCGAACGCGCCGACGCCGCGGTCCCCGACCGCTCCGACGTCCTCGCCCGCTGGCTCGCCGTCGCCCACGCCCTGCGCACCTGGTCGGTCGACCGCCCCCACGAGTACGCGTTGATCTACGGCAGCCCAGTGCCCGGCTACGCCGCCCCCCGGGACACCGTCGAACCCTCCACCCGGCCGGTCATGGTCCTCGGCGCCATCCTCGCCGACGCCAAAGCCGCCCGCCGCCTGTCCAACGAGAACGCGACCCCTATCCCCACCGCCCTCCGCCTTGAGATCCTCCGCGTCGCCGAGACCATCGGCGCAAAGGTCACCGCCCCAATCATGGCCCGCGCCATGATCGCCTGGACCCAACTCTTCGGCGCCATCAGCTTCGAGGTCTTCGGCCGCCTCAACAACACCATCGACCACCGCACCGACTGGTACGACTACCAAGCCCGCACCATGGCCACCTTCATCGGCCTCACCTAACCGCACCCACCACGCCAGCCAACCACCGAGCCAAACCACGGCGCCACCCCGCCAACCGGGCTCCGGCAACTCGACCTACCGGAACGCGCCACACGGCCACCCCACCGCCGAACACCCCTACCCGAAGGCGAGACACGCCGAGCCCCGACCACGATCCCCGGGCGTGTCCCGCGCTCAGGTAGCCATATGACGCGCTCGCGCAGGCGAGTGACGCGCCCCGGCTCAACCCCGCGGGCCACCCGGCCGGCACCGGACTGTGCCGGACCCCTGACCCCCGCTAGCCGGCAGCCGCCGGCGCAACCGACCCCGGCTGCCGAGCCCCGCGCCCCACCCCCGCTAGCCGGCAGCCGCCCACGCCGCCCAACCGACACCCGAGCCCCGCAGCCCACCCCGCCAGCCGGCAGTCGCCAACGGCAATCAGCCACCAGCGAAACCACGGCGGCCCACCCCGCCAACCGGCAGCCGAGCCCCGGCGCCTCACCCCGCCAGCCGGCAGCCGCCCACGCAACCCAACCGGCAGCCGAGCCCCGCGGCCCACCCCGCCGACCGCCGCCCGCCAACGGCAACTAGCCACCAGCCGAACCACGGCGCCCCACCCCCCGGACCCCACCCGGGCCCCGGCTCCCACTAACCGACCAACTCGCCGCCGATGTCGGGCAGCGGCCGGGATCTGGGCACCCTCGGAGACCGAGCGAGCGCGAGGAGGCGGGGCGGCAGGGTGCCGCCGGTGGAGAGCCAGGAGCCGGCGATGATCAGGAGGAAGCCGGCGGCGACGGTGGCGGTGAGGGGTTCGCCGAGGAGGGTGACGCCGAGGATGACGGCCACCGCCGGGTTGATGTAGGTGATCACGGTGGCCCGGCCGGGGCCGGTTTCGGTGATGAGGGCGGCGTAGGCGACGAGGGCGACCGCGGTGCAGAGCAGGCCGAGGGCGGCGAGGCTGAGCCAGACTCCCGGGCTCGGCACGGTGGCCGGCAGGTTGAGCATGGCCGCGGGAGCCAGGACGACGACGGCGACCACGCTGGCGGCGGCGATCACGGCGACCGTGGAGACGTCGGACAGCCGTAGCTTCAGCACGAAGGTGCCGCCGGCGTAGCAGAGCGTGGCGAGCAGGATCAGGGCGGCGCCGAGGAGCTGGGCGGGTCCGCCGGTGAGGTCGAACCCGAGCACCAGCCCGACCCCGGACAGCCCGATGAGCATGCCCACGAGCCGCATCCCCGAGGCCCGCTCGGTGACGTCGATCCACATGGCGAGCAGCGCGACGAGCAGCGGCAGGGTGGCGATCAGCAGGCCGGCCAGCGAGGACGACACCCACTTCTCGCCGTAGGTGATCAGCAGGAACGGGGCGATGATCTCCAGTGCGGCCAGCGCGAGCACCGCGCGCCACCGGCGCAGGACGGGCCTGAGCGCGCCCCGGCGGATCGCCAGCGGCAGCAGAACCAGGACGGTGAGCAGGGTGCGGACGAAGACGATCATGGTCGGGTGGACCTCGCCGACCGCGATCTTGATGAAGAAGTAGGGCGTGCCCCACACGATCGAGACCAACCCAAACAGAAACCACGCTCGTGCCGACATGACCCGGATGTTGCCAGACGACGCCGACAAGATCGCGCTAGTTTTGACCGGGAGGCCCAAGCGTTTGGAGGCCAGGCGTGACCACTGTTCCGAACCTGACGCTCAACGACGGCGCCCGCATGCCGCAGCTGGGGCTCGGCGTGTGGCAGGTGCCCAACCACACCGTGGTCGGCGTGGTGCGGACCGCGATCGAGGCCGGCTACCGCAGCATCGACACGGCCGCGCTCTACCGCAACGAGTCCGGCGTCGGCGAGGCGATCGCGAGAGCCGAGGTGCCGCGCGAAGAGCTGTTCATCACGACCAAGTTGTGGAACACCGACCAGGGCTACGACGGCGCGATGCGCGCGTTCGACGAGAGCATCCGCAAGCTCCGCCTCGAGTACGTCGATCTCTACCTGATCCACTGGCCCACCCCGGCCAGAAACCGTTACGTGGAAACGTGGAAGGCGTTCGAGAAGCTCAAGGCGGACGGCCGGGTGCGCTCGATCGGCGTGTCCAACTTCCACATCCCGCACCTGCAACGCATCCTCGACGAGTCCGAGACCGTGCCCGCGGTCAACCAGGTCGAGCTGCACCCCAACCTGCCGCAGACGGAGCTACGCGCCTTCCACGACCGGCACGGCATCGTCACCGAGGCGTGGAGCCCGCTGGCACAGGGCAAGCTGCTGCGCGACCGCAGGATCCTCGGCCTGGCCCAGAAGTACGGCAAGTCCCCGGCGCAGATCATCCTGCGCTGGCACCTGCAGAACAACATCGTGGTGATCCCGAAGTCGGTCACGCCGTCGCGGATCCGGGAGAACATCGACGTGTTCGGCTTCGAGCTGGCCGACGATGACCTGCGCGCGCTGGCCGAGCTCGACAATGGCCGCCGCACCGGTCTCGACCCGGACACCTTCAGCTAGCCGCCGAGCAGGACCCGGCAGACCTCGATCAACCGGGCGCGCAGCGGCGCGGCGCGGCGGGTGTACGCCGCCTGGGCCCGGCGGTACGTGGCGCGCCCCTGCTCGGTCTCGATCGGTATCGGCGGGTAGCCGAGCGCGCTCAGGTCGTACGGGCTCGCCCGCATGTCCAGCGCCCGCAACTCCACGGCCAGCTCGAAGCAGTCGGCCACCAGATCGGAGGGAACGTACGGGTCCAATTTGTACGCCCACTTGAACAGATCCATGTTGGCGTGCAGGCAACCGGGTTGCTCCAGCTCGATCTGCCGGGGCCGGCTCGGCCGCAGCGTGTTGAGCGGGCGCGCCGGCGGGGTGAAGAACCGGTAGGCGTCGAAGTGCGTGCAGTGCACCGGAAGCGACTCCACCACCCGGTCGGTGCCGCGGGCGCCCAACCGCAGCGGCCACGCGTGCCGCACGGATCCGGCGTCCTGCCGGTACACCATGGCCCACTCGTGCAGCCCGTAGCAGCCCAGCCTGGGTGTGCGGGACGCGGTCGCGGTGAGCAGGTCGTGCACGAACCGGACGGTCCCGACACGCGGGCCGAGCGTGCCGAGGTCCAGCGCTATACCGTCCACACAGGACGAATAGGCCGGCCAGCGGAGGTACTCGCGGGCGCCGCGCCCGGCGAGCACGACACCGGGACCCGGATGCCAGCGCCGCAGCCGCGCCGGCCGGTGCGAGTAGTAGCTGAACATGAAGTCCAGCACCGGATGCTTCTCGCCGCGGGACTGCCGCCGCTGGTGCGGGTCGGTCCACCGGCGGACCCTGGCCTCGTGGGCCGCCCGCCGGGCCCGCCACTCGGGCTCGTCAAGAACGACGTTCTCCGACTCGGGAATGTCGGCCATGGTCTTGGGTCGCTTCACCGGAACGCTCCTCGGGCAGGCCTCGTTCCTCGGAGACGCCGGAGTATCGATTGGTTCGCTCCGCAAGCTCCGCTCACCCTCGTCGCGGTGGGCCGACTCCCCGGCCCGGCATTCCGCAAGTTCCATGCCGCCATCAGCCACTGCCCGTGTGCGTGCCGTCGCGCACGGTCCCAACGTACTCCTCGACCAGGTCCTCGAGGGCCACGACGCCGAGCACCGCGCCGTCCGGCCCGACGGCCTTGGCCAGGTGGCTCTGCACCCGGCGCAGCGCGGCCATGGCCTCGTCCAGCCGGGAGTCGGCGGGCAGCTCGGGCAGGCCGCGGACGCGCGACCACGGAACCGGGGTGGCCGGGTCGGCGCCGGCCAGGTCGAGCACGTCCTTCACGTGCAGGTAGCCGTTGAGCCGGCCGCCGGCCATCCGCACCGGGAACCGGGAGAACCCGGTGGCCTGGACGGCCGCGGCGATGTCGCCCACGGTGGGCTGGAACGGCACGGTCTTCACCGCGTCGATCGGCACGAGCACGTCGGCGACGGTGCGCCCGGTCGACGACAGCGTCTTGGCCAGCCGCCGGTGCTCGGCGGGCTCCAGCAGTCCCTCGCGCCGCGACTCGGCGATCAGCGTGGCCAGCTCGTCGGGCGTGTAGGCGCTTTCCAGCTCGTCCTTGGGCTCCACCTTCATCAGCCGCAGCACCGCCCGCGACACCGCGGTGAACAGGTCGAGCACCGGCCGGACCAGCCGGCAGAACGCGTAGTGCACCGGCACCAGCAGCATCGCCACCCGCTCCGGCCCGGCGATCGCCAGGTTCTTCGGCACCATCTCGCCGATCAGCGTGTGCAGCGCGGTCATGATGATCAGCGAAAGGGCGAAGGCCACGACGTGCACCACCGACTCGGGCACCCCGATCGCCCCGAACGGCCGCCCGAGCAGCCCGGCGATCACCGGCTCGGCCAGCAGCAGCAGGCCCAGCGAGCACACCGTGATGCCCAGCTGCGCGCCGGCCACGAGCAGCGGCAGGTGCCGGCCCGCCTCGATCACGGTGCTGGCCCTGCGGTGCCCGTCCTCGGCCAGCCCCTCCAGCCGGTCCCGCCGGGCGGTGATGATCGCGAACTCGGCGCCGACGAAGAACCCGTTGCCCAGCAACAGAATCAGCGTGACCACAAGGGCCAGGGCGTCGTTCATGCCAGCACCTCGCAAGCTCGGTAGCCGGCAGAACCCAGCCGAAAGCTCGCTCCTTCCTCGGCGGCGGGGCAGTGTTGATCATTCGCTCCGCAGGCTCCGCTCCTCATGCGCCCGCCTCGGCGATCCGGGCGACGCGCAGCTCGGCGATCCGGTGCCGATCCATGCGCAGCACGGTGATCCGCCAGCCGTCGACCCGGATTTCGTCGTTGACCTCGGGGATCCGGCCGAGCCGGGTGAGCACCAGCCCGGCCAGCGTCTCGTAGTCGCCCGGCGGCATGCGAAAGCCGGTGGCCTCGGCGACCTCGTCGTCGCGCAGCAGGCCGGAGACGATCCAGCTGTCCCGGCCGAGCGGCCGCACCGGGTTGATCTCCCGGCGGTCGTGCTCGTCGCGGACGTCGCCGACGATCTCCTCCACCAGGTCCTCGAGGGTGACCAGCCCCGCGGTCCCGCCGTACTCGTCGACCACGAGCGCGACCTGCAGGCTGGTGCCGCGCAGCCGCTCGAGCAGGGTGTCGCCGTCCAGGCTCTCCGGGACGGTGAGCACCGGCCGGGCCAGCGTCGCCACCGTGGTGCTGGCGCGCTTGTCCGCCGGCACCCCGAACACCTGCTTGACGTGCACGATCCCGCCGACGTCGTCGAGGTCGCCGCCGTGCACCGGGAACCGGGAGAACCCGGTCCGGCCGGCGAGCGAAACCAGGTCGAGCACGGTCGCGTCCGCGCGCAACGCCTCCACCTGCACCCGCGGCGTCATCAGCTCCTCGGCCGTGCGGTCGCCGAACCGCAGCGAGCGGTCCAGCAGCGTCGCGGTGCCGACGTCGAGCGTGCCCAGCGCGGCGCTGGACCGCACCAGCGAGCCGAGCTCCTCGGGGGACCGGGCCGACCGCAGCTCCTCGGCGGGCTCGACGCCCAGCCGGCGCACGGTCCAGTTCGCCGCCCCGTTCAGCCCGCTGATCAGCCAGCGCAGGGTCGCCGAGAACCGCACCTGCGCCCCGGCGACGGCCCTTGCGGTCTGCAGCGGCCGGGCGATGGCCAGGTTCTTCGGCACCAGCTCGCCGAACACCATGGACAGCGCCGTGGCCAGCACCAGCGAGACGGTCACCGCGATCGGGCCGACCGCGCCGTGCGGCACGCCGAGCGCGTCAAGGCCGGGCTCGATCAGGTACGCGATCGCGGGCTCGGCGACGTAGCCGGTGATCAGCGTGGTGATCGTGATGCCGACCTGCGCCCCGGACAGCTGGAACGACAGCGTGCGGTGGGCCCGCTGGATGTGCCGGGCCTTGCGGTCGCCGGCCGCGGCCAGCCGGTCGGCCGTGCTGCGCTCCAGCGTGGTCAGGGAGAACTCCGCGGCGACGAAGAACGCGGTGCCAAGAATCAGCAGCACCATGGCGACCAGGCCGAGCACGCTGAGGATCACTCCGGTCACCGTGGGAGTCACTCCTCGAGAAGGTCATGGCAGGTCGCGGTTGGACCTTGGAGTGTAGAGGCATACACGAGCGAGGCCTGAACGGCCACGACCGCCGAGCGGCGAGAATCTCCACGGACGGGACAAATCCGGGCGGTCCTAGCCCTGCGCATCGATCCCGCGCCGGTGGCGCCGGACGCTGTCCTCGACCAGGTCGAGCACCTGCTCGAGGTCGTCGGCCGGCAGCCCCATGGCCAGGTGCGACACCAGGCCCTCGAGGACCAACTCCAGAAACGAGGTGAGCACATCGATGTCGACGTCGGCCCGCAGCTTGCCCGCCTCGCGCTGGTTGATCAGCCGACGCCGGGTAGCGGCCGTGAGCTCCCTGGACCGCTCGGCCCAGCGCGCCCGGAACTCGGGGTCGGTCCGCAGCCGGCGGGACACCTCCAGCCGGGTGCCGAGCCAGTCCGCGGACTCCTCACCGTCCTTTGTGGACAATAAATCGCGCATCACCTGGACCAGCCCGTGCCGCGCCACGACCTCCGCCATCCGGTGCGCCTCGTCCTCGGCCAGCGCCAGGAACAGCGACTCCTTGTCCCGGAAGTGGTGGAAGATCGCGCCCCGGGACAGACCGGTGGCCTCCTCGAGCCGCCGGACCGTGGCGCCCTCGTAGCCGTGCCGGGCGAAGCAGGCGCGGGCGCCGTCGAGGATCTGGCGACGGCGCGCGTCGAGGTGATCTTGGCTGACCCGTGGCACGAGTCGATCGTGTCAGCACGCCTGACCGTGTGCAATCCGTACGTACGTACTGGTGATCAGGGGAGGTGCCGCTCATGGAGGCCCAGACCATCGGGTTCATCCTGGCCAGCGAGGACATCGCCGAGCTCGAGGAGCTGGTCGCGTACTTCGGGGCCGGCAACCGCTCGGCCTACCTCAGGACGACGTTGAAGGTCATGCGCTCGGTCATGCTCGCCGAGGAGCTGCGGGAGCTGCAGGCCTACGGGGAGGGCCGGCTGGCGGACCAGGTGATGACCGTTGACGACGTCACCGAGATCACTCGACGGGTGCTCAAGGGCCTGGGGTGAAACCAGCGATCCCGGTCGTCTTCGACGTCAACGTCCTGGTCGGGGCCGTTGCCGGGGGCAGCAGCCCGTTCCACTCGTGGCCGTCGCCGCCCCGGCTGTCCGGCAACGCCTGCGCGGACTGCCTCGGCATTGTGGTCGACGCCGCGGTGTTCGCGCTGTGGCTGTCGCCGCGCCTGCTCGACAACGCCGGCAACGTGCTGGCCGAGGGGCTCGGCTGGGCACAGGAGCGGATCGACCAGTTCACCGGCGCGCTGACCCGGATCGCCGAGCACAGCGGCGGTCAGATCGTCACCCCGGCGGCGACCGTCGCGGACTGCCCGGACTGGGAGCACAACCGCCTGCTCGACCTGGCGACCGAGGTCGGCGCCCTGCTGATCGTGTCCAACGACATCGAGCTGACCGCGATGTCCCCCTGGCGCGGCACCCCGATCCTGCTGCCGCACGAGTTCACCGCGAAGGTCGACATCATGCGCCGCCACCGCCGCCCGAGAAGCAGGTAGGCCCGCGGCGAGTCGTATGCCGCGGCAACCGAGTCGGACGGCGCACGTGGTCCACCGACCAGGCGAGCACGCTCGCGACCGGAAACTGTCGGCCGGCGCGTGTAGGTTCGAATTTGATCCCTGGGAGGGGGTGTAGGTCGGTGACCGCTGTTCATCGCGCGGACATCGCCGAGCCCGAGCGCCGGCGACTCCGCGACCGCGTCGAGGCGGAAGCGTATGTCGCTTCGGTCTGTTTCAAGCACGGACCACCGCGGCTCCTCGGCGTCGAGCTGGAATGGACCGTCCACCACGAGGACGATCCCCGGCGGCCCCTCGACGCCGCGCACCTCGCCGCCGCGCTCGGCGCCCACGCGCCGCGCACGCTCGTTCCCGACAGTCCACAGCTCCCGCTTCCCGCAGGCTCTCCGTTGAGTCTTGAGCCCGGGGGGCAGGTTGAGGTTTCCTCTCTTCCCCACGCCAGCCTGGCCGAGCTGTTCGCCAGCGTCACGGCCGACATCGGCGCGCTCGCCGAGCTGCTGTCCGCGGCCGGCCTCGTGCTCGGCCAGCGCGGCACCGATCCCTACCGGTTCCCGCGCCGCCTGCTGGACACCCCGCGCTACTCGGCCATGGAGCGGGCGTTCGCCCCGATCGGCCCGCACGGCATCACGATGATGTGCTGCACGGCCGCGCTGCAGGTGTGCGTGGACGCCGGGCAGCCGGAGACCGTGGCCAGCAGGTGGGCCGCGGTCAGCGCACTGGGGCCGGTGCTGGCGGCGGTGTTCGCCAACTCGCCCGACCTCGCCGGCCGCCCCACCGGGTGGGCGTCGGCCCGGCTGCGCTCGGTCCTCGGCGTCGACCCGGTCCGCAGCAGCCCGTCGGAGATCACCGCCGATCCGGTCGCCGACTGGTCCCGCCGGGTGCTGGACACGCCGCTGCTGTGCGTGCGCGGGCCGGGCGACTGCTGGGACGCGCCGCCGGGCATGACGTTCGCCGACTGGATGGCCGGCGGGTTGCCCGAGCCGCCCACCGTCGACGACCTGGCGTACCACGTGTCCACGCTGTTCACCCCGGTCCGCCCGCACGGCTACCTCGAGGTGCGCTACCTCGACGCGCAGCCGGGCATGGCCTGGGTGACGCCGACGGCGCTGCTGGCCGCGCTGATGTCGTCCCAGCGCACCGTCGACGCCGTCGTCGAGTTGTGCCTGCCGGTGGCCGACCGGTGGCTGCCGGCGGCCAGGCACGGCCTGGCGGACCCGCCGATCGCCGCCGCCGCGCGGCGCGTCGTCGAGCTCGGGATCCGGGCGCTGCCGGATACCGGCCTACCCGAGGAGGTTGCCGAGACGATCACTGCCGACCTCGACCGCGTGCTGCTTCGGGCAGCCACGAACGGAAGGACGTCCAGAGCATGACCGAAGCATTGCGCGAGCAGGTCGCGGCGCAGCTGCGCCGGGCGCGGGACCGCAGCGTCGGGCTGACCGACGCGGTCGACGACGACGATCTGGTACGTCAGCACTCAAGGCTGATGTCACCCCTGGTGTGGGATCTTGCCCATATCGGCAACCAGGAGGAGCTGTGGCTGGTGCGTGACGTGGGCGGCCGCGAGCCGGTGCGCAGCGACATCGACGAGCTGTACGACGCGTTTCAGCACCCGCGCGCCGACCGGCCCCGGCTGCCGCTGCTGTCCCCGGCCGAGTCGCGCGGCTACGTCCGCGTGGTCCGGGACAAGGTGCTCGACGTGCTCGAGCGGGTCCCGCTGGAGGGCCGCCGGCTGGTGGACAACGGCTTCGCCTTCGGCATGATCGCCCAGCACGAGCAGCAGCACGACGAGACCATGCTGGCCACCCATCAGCTGCGGGTGGGGCCGCCGGTGCTGTCCGCCCCGCCGCCGCCGGCCGCCGCGGGCGCCCCGGCGCGCTCCGAGGTGCTGGTGCCGGGCGGCACGTTCACCATGGGCACCTCGACCGAGCCGTGGGCGCTGGACAACGAGCGGCCGGCGCACGAGGTCCACGTCGACCCGTACTTCATCGACACCGCACCGGTGACCAACGCCGGCTACGCCGCCTTCATCGCCGATGGCGGGTACGACGACCCCCGGTGGTGGAGCGAGGCCGGCTGGGCGTACCGCAAGCACGCCGACCTGACCGCTCCGCGGTTCTGGCAACGCGACGGGGACGGCTGGCTGCGCACCCGGTTCGGCGTGGTCGAGCCGATCCGGCCGGACGAGCCGGTGGTGCACGTGTGCCAGTACGAGGCCAGCGCGTACGCGGCGTGGGCCGGCAAGCGGCTGCCAACCGAGGCGGAGTGGGAGATGGCCGCCCGGTTCGACCCGGCAACCGGTCGCTCCCGCCGATTCCCTTGGGGCGACGAGGATCCCGGGCCCGAGCACGCCAACCTCGGCCAGCGCCACCTGCATCCGGCGCCGGTGGGCGCCTACCCGGCCGGCGCGTCCCCGCTCGGCGTGCACCAGCTCATCGGCGACGTGTGGGAGTGGACGAGCACCGATTTCACCGGCTACCCGGGGTTCGTCGCCTTCCCGTACCGGGAGTACTCCGAGGTGTTCTTCGGCAGCGAGTACAAGGTGCTGCGCGGCGGCTCGTTCGGCACCGACCCGGTGGCCTGCCGCGGCACGTTCCGCAACTGGGACTACCCGATCCGCCGGCAGATCTTCGCCGGCTTCCGGTGCGCGCGCGACGCCGCGCCGGACGAGGCAGGGTGAGGAGGGTTCGCCGGTGTGCCGGCATCTTGCTTATCTCGGGCCGCGGGTGACGCTGCCCGAGCTGCTGTTCGACAAGCCGCACTCGTTGCTGCGGCAGACCTGGGCGCCGTCCGACATGCGTGGCGGTGGGACGGTCAATGTGGACGGGTTCGGTGTCGGCTGGTATCCGGACGCGGCCGCCGAGCCGGTCCGCTACCGCCGTTCGGTTCCCATGTGGACGGACGAGGCGTTCGCGTCGGTGGCCGGCGCCGCGTCGAGCACCGCGGTGCTGGCCGCGGTCCGCTCGGCCACGGTCGGCATGCCGGCGACCGACGGCGCGTGCGCGCCGTTCGCCGAGGATTCCTGGCTGTTCAGCCATAACGGGATGATCCTCGGCTGGCCGGAGAGCGTCGCCGGGTTGGCCGAGCGGCTGCCGGTGGTGGACCTGCTGACGCTGGACGCCCCGACCGACAGCGCGCTGCTCTGGGCGCTGGTGCGCGACCGGCTGCGCGCCGGCGAGCCGGTCGACGCGGTGGTCGCCGCGGTGGCGCTGGAGATCGCCGAGATCGCCCCTGGCTCCCGGCTCAACCTCCTGCTCACCGACGGCCGGACGCTGGTCGCGACCACCTGGTGGCACTCGCTGTCGCTGCTGTGCACACCGGACGCGGTGGTGGTGTCCTCCGAGCCGTGGGACGACGATCCCCGCTGGTCGCTTGTGGACGATAGGCGGCTGGTCGTGGCGTCGCTCGGCGAGGACGGGCGGCCCCGGGTCGACGTGCGGCCGCTGGCGTCCGGGTCGACCGACGCGCACGTCCGGACGCCCGAGCCGGTCATCGAGGTGCACCTGGCCGAGGGCCACGCCGCGCGGTCGCTGGCCGCCGACGTCCGCGCCGGGCTCACCGCCACGCCGAAGTCGTTGCCGCCCAAGTGGTTCTACGACGCGTACGGCAGCGAGCTGTTCGAGCGGATCACCCGGCTGGACGAGTACTACCCGACGAGGGCCGAGCGGGAGATCCTGGCCGCGCGGGCCCCGGAGATCGCCAGGCGGACCTCGGCGCACACCCTGGTCGAGCTCGGCTCCGGCTCCTCGGAGAAGACCAGGCTGCTGCTGGATGCCATGCGGGGCAACGCAACCCTGCGCCAGATCGTCGCGCTGGACGTGTCCGAGACCGCGCTGCGGGAGGCGTCGGCTGCGCTGCACGCGGAGTACCCGTCGGCCGCGGTGCACGGCGTGGTCGGCGACTTCACCGAGCATCTCGGGCTGCTGCCCGGCGAGCCGCCGCGGCTGGTGGCGTTCCTCGGCGGGACGATCGGCAACCTGCTGCCGGACGAGCGGGCCAAGTTCCTCGGCTCGGTGCGCGACGTGCTGCAGCCGGGGGAGTGGCTGCTGCTCGGCACCGACGTGGTCAAGGACCGCGACGTCCTGGTCCGCGCCTACGACGACGCGGCCGGGGTGACCGCCGAGTTCAACCGCAACGTGCTGCGGGTGCTCAACCGCGAGCTGTCCGCTGACTTCGACGTCGACGCGTTCACCCACGTCGCGCTGTGGGACGCCGACAACGAGTGGATCGAGATGCGGCTGCGCGCCGACCGGGCCATGCGGGTGCACATTCCGGCCCTTGCGCTGGAGGTGGAGTTCGCCGAGGGAGAGGAGCTGCGCACGGAGATCTCCGCCAAGTTCCGGCGGGACGCGATCGGGCGGGAGCTGGCCGACGCCGGTTTCGACATGCAGCAGTGGTGGACCGACTCCGAAGGCCGGTTCGGGGTCTCGCTGTCCAGGGCGTCCGACTAGATGATCGGACGCCTGCAGTGCGTGGTGCTCGACTGCCCCGATCCGCTCAAGCTGGCCCAGTTCTACCGGTCGCTGCTGGGCGGCGCGGTCAACAAGCCGGATCGGCGGTGGGCCCTGAGCCGCGACTGGGCCACGCTGCACACGGAATCGGGGCTGGTGCTGGCCTTCCAACGGGCCACCGACTACCGGCCACCCCGGTGGCCCGATCCCGCGCACCCGCAACAGTTCCACCTCGACATCGACGTGGACGACCTCGACGAGGCGCACGCGCTGGTGATCGAGTTCGGCGCCACCCTGCTCGACGACGGGGGCGGGGGGCGCGGCTGGCGCGTCTACGCCGACCCCGCGGGACACCCGTTCTGCCTGGTCGGTCGCTGACCTTGTGTCGATGAGACGGCAGCCGTATCGTCGTCTCACATGGGAGGCAGTCGGCTGCTCGACCGGGTCCGCGGGGCCGGGGCCGAGCCGGACGACACCGTCCGGCAGATCCTCGACGCGGCCGTGGCCACGTTCCAGAACCTCGGCATCCGGCGCACCACGATGGACGACATCGCCAGGGCGGCCAGGCTCGGCCGGGCCACGGTCTACCGCCGGTTCCCGCAGAAGGGCGACCTGGTGCGGGCGGCGCTGCTGCACGAGCTGCGCCGCTTCCTCGCCGAGCTGGACCGCGCCATCGCCGGCGCGCCGACCGTGCGCGAGCGGCTGGTCGAGGGGTTCGTCGCCGGGGTCAGCGGAATCCGGGAGCACCCGCTGCTGAGCCGGTTGCTGGCCACCGAGCCGAACGACGTGCTGCCGTACCTCACCGTCGACGGCGGGCCGATCGTCGCCGCGGCCCGCGCCTACCTGGCCGAGCACATCCGCGACGGCATCGCGGCCGGCGAGGTGACCGTGGCCGATCCCGACCAGACGGCCGAGATCATGGCCCGGATCGCGCACTCGATGGTGCTCACCCCGGCCGGGGTTCTACCGGTCGCCGACGACGAGCCGACCAGGGCGATGGCCCGCACCCAGATCGACGCCCTGCTGCACCACAACGGTTAACGCGAGGAGGCCCGCCATGGTCGCCGTGTCCCAACCCGCCACCCGGGTGGAGAACTCGCGCCTGGTCGACATCCCCACCGACGGCCTGGTCGACCGGCTGCTGCGGCACATCCCGGAGCGACCCGCCGACCTGGCCGCGCCGCCACCGGGCAGCGGGCTCAAGCCCGTCCCCGGCGAGCGCGGCCTGCCATGGCTCGGGCACAGCCTGGAGGCGCTGCGCTACGGTCCCGCCTTCGAGCAGCTCAAGTACCGCCAGCTCGGGCCGGTCCTCTGGGGACGGATGTTCGGCATCCCGATGGTCCACGTCGCCGGCCCGGACGCGCTGCAGGACGTGTACACCAACAAGGACAAGGCGTTCGGGCACGGGTGGGACTTCCTCATCGGCCCGTTCTTCCGGCGTGGCCTGATGCTGATGGACTTCGACGAGCACCTGTTCCACCGCCGGGTCATGCAGGAGGCGTTCACCAGGCCGCGGCTGGCCGGCTACTTCGACACGATCACCGGCCTGGCCGACACGGCGATCCGGCGCTGGCCCCGGCTCACCCGGTTCCCGCTCTACCCGACGGTCAAACGGCTGTCCTTGAGCATCGCCACCGACGTGTTCATGGCCGCCCCGGTCGAGGCCGAGCGGCGGCGGCTGGCCAAGGCCTTCGTGCAGTGCACCCATGCCGGATCGGCGATCCTGCGCTTCCCCGTCCCGGGTGGACGGTGGCTGGCCGGGCTGCGCGGCCGCAAGGTGCTCGAGGACTACTTCGCCCGCATGCTGCCGGCCAAGCGGGCCAGCGTGGACGACGACCTGTTCTCCGCGCTGTGCCACGCCGAGACCGAGGACGGCGAGCGGTTCAGCGATGCCGATGTGATCAACCACATGATCTTCCTGATCATGGCCGCGCACGACACGTCCAGCGTCACCGTCACGGCGGCCGCCTACTACCTCGGCAAGCACCCGGAGTGGCAGGAGCGCGCCCGCGCCGAGTCGCTGGCCCGCGGGGACCGGCCGCTGGACCTGCGCGGCCTCAACGACCTCGGCGCGCTCGACCTGGTGATCAAGGAGACGCTGCGCCTTGTGCCGCCCGTCCCCGGACCGTTCCGCAAGGCGGTGCGCGACACCGACATCCTCGGGCACTACATTCCCGCCGGCACCATGCTCATCCTCGGCACCTGGGTCAATCACCTGCTGCCCGAGTACTGGACCGACCCGCTGCGGTTCGACCCCGAGCGGTTCGCCGAGCCGCGCCGCGAGGACAAGCGGCACCGCTTCGCCTGGCTGCCGTTCGGCGGCGGGGTGCACAAGTGCATCGGCATGCACTTCGGCATGCTCGAGGTCAAGACCGTGCTCGACGCCATGCTGCGGCACTTCCGGTGGAGCTTCCCCGACGACTACGAGGTGCCGTGGGGCTTCACCTCGCTGCCGTTCCCCAAGGACGACCTGCCGATCACACTGTTCCGCCTCTCCGGGCTCTAATGCGGTCGTTGCGTTCCAGCGGATGGTGCGGTCGTCGGGTTGATTGTGGCTGGTTGCCGTCACGGTCCCCTGAGGTTCCGTTGGCCGGACCAAGACCTCACGTCACCCCAGCAGGCTGCGCCCGATCAGCACCAGCGCGCTCAGCGCCGCGAAACCCAGCACGGCCCAGCGGATCCGGCCGCCCTCGACCAGCCGCCTTGCCGGGCCGGACAGCGCGAACCCGACCAGCAGGAAGGGCGCCAGGATCGCCGCGGCGCGCGCGTCCCGGCCGTCGAGATGTCCCGCCACCGCAAGGCCGACGGCCGAGATCGGCGCCCCGATCGTGAAGTACGCGGCCATCGTGGCCCGGATGCGCGCGCCGTCTTCGTGCTGGTACAGCAGCACGACCGGCGGCCCGCCGATGGCCATGGACGTGCCGAACGCCCCGCTGACCACCCCGGCCGTGGTCAGCGCCCCCGGCGTCGGCCGCGGATGCCAGGACACCACCGACAGCACGGTGAACGCGAGCACGCCCAACCCCACGACGGTCAGAAACCCCCGCTGCGGCAAGGAGTCCACCACGAGCACGCCGACCACCGTGCCGGGCAGCCGCCCCAGCGTCGCCCACCCGACCCCGCGCCAGTCGACGTGCCCGTGCTCCCGCCACAGGGTGAGCACCGTGTGCACGGTCCCCACCAGCAGCATCGGCCCCGGCAGCAGGCTCGGCTCCACCAGCGCCAGCACCGGCACCGCGACGAGCGCCATACCGAACCCGACCGTCCCCTGAACGAGCCCGCCGAGCGCCAGCACCACTCCGGCGATCAGCAGCGTTACCGTCACACCCCCATACTTCGCCGAACCGCCCGCCCAGCGCGCATGATTTGGCCCAGATCACGCCGGGCACATCACCCGCATCCCACCGGCGTGGGTGTTGGCCCGCGTAAGGGCGGGGCATGCCTGCCGGGAGCCGGAGCATGCCTACCGGACGGCGGGACACGCCCGAGAGGTCCGTGGCCTGCCGGCGTCTCCCGCCCTTGTGTCGGTGTGTTCCGGCTTCAGGTAGCCAGGTTCGGCCTTCCGGCAGCCGCGGGCGGGATCACCTCCGCTCATCGGCCGCCCGAGAGCACTAGCTCACCATCTTGCGCAGCACGTACTGCATGATGCCGCCGTTGCGGTAGTAGTCGGCCTCACCGGGGGTGTCGATCCGGACCACGGCGTCGAAGTCCACAGTGGACCCGTCGGGGCGGGTGGCGGTGACGGCGACCGTGCGCGGGGTGGTGCCGTCGTTCAGCGCGGTGATCCCGGAGACGTCGAAGGTCTCCTCGCCGGTCAGGCCGAGCGAGGACGCCGACTGCCCCTCGGGGAACTGCAGCGGCAGCACGCCCATCCCGATCAGGTTGGAGCGGTGGATCCGCTCGAACGACTCGGCGATGACCGCGCGCACGCCGAGCAGGGAGGTGCCCTTGGCGGCCCAGTCCCGTGACGAGCCGGAGCCGTACTCCTTGCCGGCGAGCACCACCAGCGGAATTCCCGCTTCGCGGTACGCCATCGCGGCGTCGTAGATCGTGGTCTGCTCGCCCCCGTTCAGGAAGTTGCGAGTGAAGCCGCCCTGCACGTTGTCCAGCAACAGGTTGCGCAGCCGGATGTTGGCGAACGTGCCGCGGATCATCACCTCGTGGTTGCCGCGCCGCGAGCCGTAGGAGTTGAAGTCCTTGCGCTGCACGCCGTGCGCGGTGAGGTACTCACCGGCGGGGGAGTCGGGCTTGATCGACCCGGCTGGCGAGATGTGGTCGGTGGTGACCGAGTCGCCGAGCAGCGCGAGGACCCGCGCGCCGGTGATGTCGGTGACCGGGTCCGGCGACAGGCCCATGCCCTCGAAGTACGGCGGCCTGCGCACGTAGGTGGAGTCGGGATCCCACTCGAAGGTCTTGCCGGTGGGCGTGGGCAGCGAGCGCCAGCGCTCGTCGCCGGCGAACACGTCGGCGTAGTCCCGAGTGAACATCTCCGAGGAGATCGCCGACTCGATGACGTGCTGGATCTCCTGCGGGGACGGCCAGATGTCGGTCAGGTACACCGGTTCTCCGTCCGAGCCGGTGCCGAGCGGCTCGGTGGTGAGGTCCTTGTCCATCGACCCGGCCAGCGCGTAGGCGACCACTAGCGGCGGGGAGGCCAGGTAGTTCATCTTGACGTCGGGGTTGATCCGGCCCTCGAAGTTGCGGTTGCCGGACAGCACGGACACCACGGCCAGGTCGTTGTCGTTCACGGCGGTCGAGATCTCCTCCGGCAGCGGCCCGGAGTTGCCGATGCAGGTGGTGCATCCGTAGCCGACCAGGTGGAAGCCCAGCTTCTCCAGGTACGGCAACAGACCCGCGCGCTCGTAGTAGTCCATGACCACTTTGGACCCCGGCGCCAGCGTGGTCTTCACCCACGGCTTGCGCTCCAGCCCGCGCTCGACCGCCTTCTTGGCCAGCAGCGCCGCGCCCAGCATCACCGACGGGTTGGACGTGTTGGTGCACGAGGTGATCGCGGCGATCGCCACCGCGCCGTGGTCGAGGTCGAACGTGTTGCCGTCCACGGTGACCGGCACCGGGTTGCTCGGCCGGCCCGTGGCGCCCTCGGCCGCCGAGAGCGCGTCGTGCGGCTTGCCGTCGCCGTTGTCCTCGTGCGCATAGGTGGGTGAGTCGCTGGCCGGGAACGACTCGGCGGACGCCTCGTCCACAGTGGACGTATTCTCGGCCGTGTCCGGAGTGGTCGAGACGTAGTCGGCGAGCGCCGCGCGGAACGCCGGTTTGGCGTCGGACAGCGCGATCCGGTCCTGCGGACGCTTCGGCCCGGCGATCGACGGGACCACAGTGGACAGATCGAGCTCCAGTGTCTCGGAGTAGGCCGGCTCCGCTTCCGGGTCGTGCCACAGGCCCTGCTCCCTGGCGTACGTCTCGACCAGCGCCACCTGCTCGGCCGAGCGGCCGGTGAACCTCAGGTACTCCAGGGTCTCGGCGTCGATCGGGAAGATCGCGCAGGTCGACCCGAACTCCGGGCTCATGTTGCCGATCGTGGCCCGGTTGGCCAGCGGCACCGAGGCCACGCCCGGTCCGTAGAACTCGACGAACTTGCCGACCACGCCGTGGTGGCGCAGCATCTCGGTGATCGTCAGCACCAGGTCGGTCGCGGTGGAGCCGGGCGGCAGCTCGCCGTGCAGCTTGAACCCGACCACCCGGGGAATCAGCATCGACACCGGCTGGCCGAGCATGGCGGCCTCGGCCTCGATCCCGCCGACGCCCCAGCCGAGCACGCCGAGCCCGTTGACCATCGTGGTGTGGCTGTCCGTGCCGACCAGCGTGTCCGGGTAGGCCTGCCCGTTGCGGATCATCACGACGCGGGCCAGGTGCTCGATGTTGACCTGGTGGACGATCCCGGTGCCCGGCGGGACGACCTTGAACTCGTCGAACGCGGTCTGGCCCCAGCGCAGGAACTGGTAGCGCTCGCGGTTGCGCTCGTACTCGAAGTCGACGTTGCGCTCGAACGCGTCCGGCCGGCCGAAGATGTCGGCGATCACCGAGTGGTCGATCACCAGCTCGGCCGGGGCCAGCGGGTTGACCTTGGCCGGGTCGCCGCCGAGCTGGGTCACGGCCTCGCGCATGGTGGCCAGGTCGACGATGCACGGCACCCCGGTGAAGTCCTGCATCACCACGCGGCCCGGGGTGAACTGGATCTCCACGGACGGCTCCGCCGCCGGATCCCACGTGGCCAGCGCCTGCACGTGCTCGGCGGTGATGTTCGCGCCGTCCTCGGTGCGCAGCAGGTTCTCCAGCAGGATCTTGAGGCTGTACGGCAGGCGCTCGGCGCCGCGCACCGCGTCCAGCCGGAACACCTCGTAGGAGGCCGATCCGACGGTCAGCGTGGTCCGGGCGCCGAAGCTGTCCTTGGTCGCGGTCACATCAGGCTCCATCCGGCGAGTCTCTCCTTGCCTCAAACAGTACGCTTGTCCTGTAATTGCGTTCAAGGAGGGGTGCCGATGATCCACCACGTGCAGATCGTGTGCCCGCCGGGCAGCGAGGACCTGATGCGCCAGTTCTACGGCGGCGTGCTCGGCTGGGCCGAGCTGCCGAGGCCGCCCCAGCTCGCGACCGGGGGCGGATGCTGGTTCCGGGTGCCGGGCGTCGGCGGGCCGGACGGCGAGCTCCACGTCGGCGTGGAGGAGCCGTTCGTGCCCGCGCGCAAGGCGCATCCGGCGTTCGTCGTCGACGTGGACGCCGTGGCCGCGGCCGTGGAAGCGGCCGACCACCCGGTCAGCTGGGCCACCGACATCTCCGGCCGCCGGCGCTTTCACACCAACGACCCGGTCGGGAACCGCCTGGAGTTCCTCGACCGGGCCGCCGGGATCTGATTCGGTTACTTGGCCAGCTTCAGCAGGGCGTAGACGTCGTCCGCGCTGAGGCTCTTGAGCACGGTCAGCTCGATGTCGGTGAACGAGCGTAGCGGGCTGACGTACCACTTGCCGTCGATGTTCGTGGTGACGATGCCGGTGTTCTTGAGCATGCCCGAGGCCAGGTTCACCAGGGCCTGCTTGGCCTCGGCGGAGATCTTCGAGTCGCCGCGCGACTCCTTGTCGATCAGCTCGGCCACCTGGTCGCCGCAGAACTTCTCGCTTTCGCCCTCGGCCTCGTAGGAGTAGCAGTCACCGTCCCGGCGGATCTTGACCGTGCCGCCCTCGACCTGGACCTCGGCCTCCTTGATGACCACCTTCTTGCCGTTGGTCACGTCCTGGGTGTCGGCGCTGAAGTTGGTGATCTTGGCGCCGGACGGCTTGGGCCGGCCGGCCATCTCGACCAGCACCGGGCCGGCGTCGTGCAGCGCGCCCATCTCGTCCGGCGGCAGCAGCTCGATGACCCGCTCGAGGTTGCCGTCGGCCGCGGCCTGGGCCAGCTCCCGCACGGCGTCCTGCGGGCTGCCGGCGCCGTTGTTCGCGATGCCCTGCCTCGGCCACGGCTTGTCGGCGTCCTGCAGCGCGTAGTCGGCGATCGTGTAGAAGAGGCTCGGGTACCACTGGCCGTCGACGTTGACCGTGGCGATCCGGATCGGCTTGCGCCCGTTGTCGGTCGCCTCGGCGATGTCGATCTCCTCGTGCTGCGGGTCGGAGTTCAGCCCGCGCGGGAAGGCCGCCTCGAGGAAGCGCTCGGTGAACGGCAGCTTGGCCGCGTCCGAGTCGATGGTGAGCTTGCCGCCGACCAGCTTGGTGATGGTCAGGTGGTCGTTGACCTTCTCCGCGGCGGCGTCGTCGTACTTCAGGTCGGTGGTCCTGATCTCCGCGCCGTGGATCTGGTTGGGGTCGGCGTCCTGCTTGTAGACGTCGAGCCGCTTGAGCTCCTCGGTCATGTCCTTGTTGAGGTCCACCATGATCGACGCCTCGGCGGGCGCCAGGCTGGCCAGCACCCCGGCCAGGTCGCCCTTGCCGATGGCGCTGACCAGGTTGTCCGCCGCGGCCGTCGGGCTGGGCGCGCCGGCCTTGACGTCGCTGCGGTTGAGCGCCCACACGGTCACCACGGAGCCGGCGGCGATGGCGACCACGGCCACGATCGCGCCGATGATCAGGCCCTTGCGGCTCTTCTTCGGCGGCTGCGGCGGCGGGTAGCCGGACTGGCCGCCGTACTGCCCGTACTGCATGGTCGGCTGGGGACCCGTCTGGGGGAACCCCTGCTGGGGGTAGCCCTGGGTCGGCTGGGGGCCGGTCTGGTAGCCGGGCGGCGGCTGGTACCCACCCTGCTGCTGGGGGTAGCCGGGCTGAGCAGGGAAGGGACCGCTCCCCGGGCCCCCCGGCTGGTTGGGATTGTTCGGCTGCCACGGGCCGCCAGAACCTGGATAGGTCACGGTTCCCCTCCTGCGGTGTTGGTCGCGCGGGTGCGCCGGCCGGCGAGGACGCCGACGACCCCAAGCACTGCCAATACCCCGCCGATGAGCGTCACCGTGGGACCGGTGCGGGCAATGCCGAGGGGCGCGTCTTCGCTGCCGCTTACGACGGCCGCGACGCCTCCGACGGTTCCGCAGACTATCGCCACGACCGCGGCGAATGTTGCGGCTGTCCTGCGGAAACCGAACGCGTAGGCGGCGACGCAGAGCGTGATCACCGGGATGATCATCGTCCACGCGTCGAGCGCCAGCGTGAGCGGGCTGCCCTCGAGGACCTTGATCGTCCGGATGATGCTGATCGACTCGTAGCTGTCCCGCAGCACGCTCCCCGACTTGAACCACGGCAGGAACGTCCCCACCGCGACGAGCACCAGCCCGACGCCGCAGGTCGCGGCGCCCGCGAGGCCGATCGGGAGTGGACGTCGGGACACCGGCCCATGCTCGCAGGACCCGGCCCGGTCGCCGCCCGCACCCCGCGTTCACCACGCAGGGTGATCGGCTTGGGATCGATGGGATGAATGTTGTGGACGATGAGTAAGTTTCCAGTGTTACGACTGGTGCAGGAAATGCCAGAGTGGCACAGTGGCTGCCGTGCTGACCCGACGACTCCGGGCGGCCGGCGTTGTCACCGCGTCGATCGCGCTGGTGCTGGCCATCGCGCCGGGCACGGCTGCCGCCGTCCCGCCGCCTCCGCCCAACCCCAGCGACAGCGAGCTCAAGGACAGCCGGGCCGACGCGAAGGCCAAGGCCGGCGAGGTCGGAACGCTGACCAACCGGGTGGCCCAGGCCGAGGCCAAGCTGATCGAGCTGCAGGCCGACGTCGAGGCCAAGATGGAGGAGGCCAACAAGGCGCTGGTCGACCTCGAGACGGCCCAGGAGGTCGCGCGCAAGGCCCGCGAGGACGCCGAGGCGGCCAGGCGCGAGGCGGACGGCGCCGGGCAGGCCGTCGAGGACGCGCGCAAGGAGCTCGACGCGTTCGCCGCCGGAAGCTTCAAGCAGGGCAGCACGATCGGCTCGATGTCGGCCTACATCGGAGCGTCCAGCCCGGAAGATCTCCTGGCTAGGGCCCAACTGCTGAACGCGGTCAGCGGCAGTCAGCTCGACGCGCTCGAGCTGATGGAGCGGGCCAAGATCACCAAGGCCAACAAGGACTCCGCCGCCCGCGCCGCCCTCGACCTGGCCAACGCCAAGCACGCCGAGGCCGAGCAGGCCAAGCGGGACGCCGACGCGGCCACCGCCGCCGCCCAGCAGGCCCAGCGTGACCAGGTGGCCAAGGCCGACCGCCTGCTGGCCGACAAGGAGGCGGCCGAGCGGGAGCTGGCCGAGGCGCAGGCCAGGGTCGGCGGGCTGGAGAACCAGCGGCAGCGCTACGAGGACTGGCTGGCGGCCAAGCAGCGCGAGGAGGCGGCCGCGGCCGCCGCGGCGGGTGGTGGCCGGCCGGTGGCGGCGTCGGCGGGCGGCTCGGTCCGGGTCGTGATCGACCGGGCGCTTTCCCAGCTCGGGGTGCCATACGCCTGGGGCGGCGGCAACGCCAACGGGCCAACGAGGGGCATCCGGGACGGCGGCGTGGCGGACTCGTTCGGCGACTACAACAAGGTCGGGTTCGACTGCTCCGGGCTCATGATCTACGCCTTCGCCGGGGTCGGCATCCGGCTGCCGCACTACAGCGGCTACCAGGCCACCGCGGGGCGCCGGGTGCCGCTGTCCCAGATGGCGCCGGGGGACATGCTGTTCTGGGCCACCGGTGGCCGGATCCACCACGTGGCGCTGTACATCGGCAACGGCCAGATGGTCGAGGCGCCCTACTCGGGCTCGCGGGTGCGGATCGCCTCCGTGCGCTACGGCGGCATCGTGCCGCTGGCCACCCGGCTGCTCTAATTCCTTCTATGGCGTTCGCCGCGGTGATCCTGGCCGGGGGGCGGGCCGCCCGACTGTCCGGTGTGGACAAAGTGCAGCTCGAGGTGGCCGGGAAGACGTTGCTGCGGCGGGCAATCGAGGCGGTGGCCGGGGCGGAGCCGATCGTCGTGGTGGGCCCGCGGCGCGCGGTGCCGGGGGTGGTCTGGACGCGGGAGGACCCGCCGGGGTCGGGGCCGGTGGCCGGGCTCGCCGCCGGACTCGACGCGCTGCCCGGCGGGGTGACCGAGGTGGCCGTGCTGGCCGGCGATCTGCTCGGGGTCCGGGCGTCCACCGTGGACCGGTTGCGGGCCGCGGTCGACGCGGAGTCGGCCGGGGCGGTGCTGGTCGACGCCGGCGGGGTGCCGCAGTGGCTGATCGGCGTCTGGCGGGCCGGCCCGCTGCGCGCCGCGCTCCCGGCGGAGCCGGCCGGCCGCTCGCTGCGGGCGGTGCTGGGCGCCCTGCCGTTCGTGGAGGTGCCCGCGGAGCCGGGGGAGGCCGCGGACGTGGACACCCCGGACGATCTGCCCTAGCTCACAGCCGTCATACCGCTGATCCGGTGTCCTGTAACAGGGAACGTGTGCACCCACCACGAGGAGGTTGGCAAGTTGACCGAGCCCGCGGGCGACGTGCCCCCGACCAGCACGCCGGCGCGCGACGCCCAGCTGCTCGAGCGAACCGTGTTCGAGGTCAAGCGGGTGATCGTCGGGCAGGACCGCCTGGTGGAGCGGATGCTGGTGGGTCTGCTGTCCAAGGGCCACCTGCTGCTCGAGGGCGTGCCCGGCGTGGCCAAGACGCTGGCCGTGGAGACGTTCGCGCGGGTGGTCGGCGGCTCGTTCTCCCGGGTGCAGTTCACCCCCGACCTGGTGCCCGCCGACATCCTCGGCACCCGGATCTACCGGCAGGGCAAGGAGAGCTTCGACGTCGAGCTCGGCCCGGTGGTGGCCAACTTCGTGCTCGCCGACGAGATCAACCGGGCGCCGGCCAAGGTGCAGTCGGCGATGCTCGAGGTGATGGCCGAGCGGCACGTGTCGATCGGCGGCCAGACCTTCCCGATGCCCGACCCGTTCCTGGTGCTGGCCACCCAGAACCCGATCGAGAACGAGGGCGTCTACCCGCTGCCCGAGGCGCAGCGCGACCGGTTTCTGTTCAAGATCATCGTGGACTACCCGACCGCCGAGGAGGAGCGGGAGATCGTCTACCGGATGGGCGTGAACCCGCCGGAGCCGCACCAGGTGCTCACCCCGGCCGAGCTGGTCCGCCTGCAGGGCGTCGCGTCCACCGTCTTCGTGCACCACGCGCTGGTCGACTACGCGGTGCGGCTGGTGCTGGCCACCCGCACCCCCGGCGAGCACGGGCTCACCGACGTCGCCGGCTGGGTCGCCTACGGCGCGTCCCCGCGGGCCAGCCTCGGCATCGTCGCCTCCTCGCGCGCGCTGGCCCTGGTCCGCGGCCGCGACTACGTGCTGCCGCAGGACATGGTCGACGTCATCCCGGACGTGCTGCGGCACCGGCTGGTGCTGTCCTACGACGCGCTGGCCGACGGCGTGCCGATCGACCACATCATCACCAGGGTGATGCAGACCGTGCCGCTGCCCCAGGTGTCGGCGCGGCCCCAGGTCGGCCACGCGGCGCCGGTGGGTGTGTCCGGCCGGCCATGAGCCGCGACAAGCGTGAGAAGAAGCGCCCGCGCTGGGCGCCGCCGATCCTGCAGGGCGACCGGATGGAGGCGGGCCTTCGGCTGCTCGAGCTGGACGTGCGGCGCAAGCTCGACGGGCTGCTGCAGGGCAATCATCTCGGTCTGGTGCCCGGCCCCGGCTCGGAGCCGGGGGAGGCGCGGACCTACCAGCCCGGCGACGACGTGCGGCGGATGGACTGGGCGGTCACCGCCCGCACCACGGTCCCGCACATCCGGGAGACCGTCGCCGACCGGGAGCTGGAGACCTGGATCGTGGTGGACCTGTCGCCCAGCCTGGACTTCGGCACCGCGGCGTGCGAGAAGCGCGACCTCGTGGTGTCCGCGGTCGCCGCGGTCGCGCACCTGACCGGCGGTGGCGGCAACCGGATCGGCGCGGTGATCGCCACCGGGGACCGCACGATCCGGCTGCCGGCCCGCGGCGGGCTGGCCTACGCGCGCGGGCTGGTGCGCCAGGTCGCCATGACGCCGCGCGCGCCGGAGGGCACCCGCGGCGATCTGGCCGACGCGGTCGAGCAGCTGCGCCGGCCACCGCGCAGGCGCGGGCTCGCGGTGATCATCTCCGACTTCCTGGGGCCGACCACCTGGCAGCGGCCGCTGCGCGCGCTGGCCGCCCGGCACGACCTGATCGCCATCGAGGTGCTCGACCCCCGGGACATCGACCTGCCGGACGTCGGCACCGTCGTGCTGGCCGACCCGGAGACCGGCCGGCAGCGCGAGGTGCACGCGTCCGCGTTGCTACGCAAGGAGTTCGGCGCCGCGGCGGCCGAGCATCGGGCTGAGGTGGCGGCCGCGATCCGGCGCGCCGGCGGAGGTCATCTGGTGCTGCGCACCGACTCGGACTGGATCGCCGACACCGTCCGGTTCGTCGTCGCCCGCAAGCGCCGGTGGTCGGGAGGAGTGGCCTGATGTTCGGACTGAGCCTGCAGCGCTTCAGCTCGCCGTGGTGGTTCCTGCTGCTCGTGGTGATCGCCGGGCTGGCCCTCGGGTACATCGTGGTGCAGCGGTTGCGCCGCAAGCGAATGATGCGCTTCACCAACCTGGAGCTGCTGGACAAGGTGATGCCGCGCAAGCCGAGCCGGTGGCGGCACCTGCCGGCGATCGTGCTGGTCGGAGCGCTCGTCCTGCTGACCACCGCGATGGCCGGGCCGACGGCCGAGCAGAAGGTGCCGCGCAACCGGGCGACCGTGCTGCTGGTGATCGACGTGTCGCTGTCCATGCAGGCCACCGACGTCAAGCCGACCCGGCTGGACGCGGCGAAGGTGGCCGCGAAGTCGTTCACCGAGGGCCTCACGCAGGGGATCAACCTCGGCCTGATCTCCTTCGCCGGCACCGCGACGGTTCTGGTCGGGCCGACCACCGACCGCCAGCCGGTGATCAAGGCCATCGACGGGCTGCGGCTGGCCCAGTCCACCGCCACCGGTGAGGCGATCTTCGCCGCGCTGCAGTCGATCGAGAGCTTCTCCCAGGTGGTCAGCGGGCCGGAGGGGCCGCCCCCGGCGCGGATCGTGCTGATGACCGACGGCAAGCAGACCATTCCCACACCCAACGGCGAGGACCCCCGCGGCGCCTTCACGGCGGCCCGCGCGGCGGCCGAGCGGAAGATCCCGATCTCCACGATCTCGTTCGGCACCGAGCAAGGCGAGGTCTCGATCGACGGCAAGGATCAGCTCGTCCCGGTCGACGACGAGTCGATGCGCGAGATCGCCCGGCTGTCCGGCGGCGAGTTCTACAAGGCCGCCACCGCCGAGCAGCTCCGCTCGGTCTACGACACCCTGGGTGAGCAGATCGGCTATGAGATCAAGGACGCCGACGCCAGCCGGCCGTGGCTGATGCTCGGCACGCTGGCCGCCCTGATTGCCGCCGGCAGCGCCCTCATGATCAGCCAACGCATACCCTGAGCTGGACAACGCATAACTAACCTGACTACTACAGTGGATCCCCGATATTCCACCCCGGACGGTCCAGATAATCTCAACGCGCGTGGGGTTGACTCGAAGGGTGCGAGGAGAACGCGTGGGACGGTCTGTTCTGGTCACCGGTGGTAACCGCGGAATCGGGTTGGCGATCGCCCGCGCGTTCGCCGCGCAGGGCGACAAAGTGGCGATCACGCATCGGGGATCCGGTGTCCCGGAGGGACTGTTCGGGGTTCGCTGCGACGTCACCGACACGGCGCAGATCGACGCCGCGTTCGGTGACGTGGAGGACGCCCACGGCCCGGTCGAGGTGCTCGTGTCCAACGCCGGCATGACCGATGACACGCTGCTCATGCGGATGGGCGAGGAGCAGTTCACTCGAGTGCTCGACGCCAACCTCACCGGCGCGTACCGGGTCGCCAAGCGGGCCTGCCGGGGAATGCTCAGGGCGCGCTGGGGTCGGATGATCTTCATCTCCTCCGTCAGTGGGATGGCGGGTTCACCGGGTCAGGTGAACTACGCCGCGAGCAAGGCCGGCCTGATCGGCCTTGCCCGATCGATCACCCGCGAGCTGGGCTCCCGCAGCATCACCGCCAACGTGATCACCCCGGGTTTCATCACGACCGACATGTCCGCCGCCGTGACCGACGAGCGCCGCGACCAGATCCTCACCCAGGTACCCGCCGGCCGGTACGGCGAGCCCGACGAGGTGGCCGCCGCGGTAACGTTCCTTGCCTCGGACGCCGCCGGCTACATCACGGGAGCCGTGCTGCCGGTCGACGGCGGCCTTGGCATGGGCCACTAACGACTCCCGGGAGGCACCGCGTGGCGGGACTGCTCGACGGCAAGCGTCTGCTCATCACCGGCGTGATCACCGACTCGTCGATCGCGTTCCACACCGCCAAGGTGGCCCAGGAACAGGGCGCCGACGTCGTGCTGACCGGGTTCGGCCGGATGAGCCTTGTGGAGCGGATCGCCGCCCGGCTGCCGCAGACCCCGCCCGTGCTCGAGCTGGACGTCACCAACACCGAGCACCTCGACGGCCTCGCCGACCGGGTCGCCGAGCACGTCGACGGCCTCGACGGCGTGCTCCACTCGATCGCCTACGCGCCCCCGTCCTGCCTCGGCGAGGCCTTCCTCGACGCGCCATGGGAGGACGTCGCCACCGCCGTCCAGGTGTCCGCCTACTCGCTGAAGTCCCTCGCGGTGGCGTGTCTTCCGCTGATGAAGTCGGGCGGCTCGATCGTCGGCCTCGACTTCGACGCCCGCATCGCCTGGCCCGCCTACAACTGGATGGGCGTCGCCAAGGCGGCGCTGGAGTCCACCGCCCGCTACCTGGCCCGCGAGTTGGGCCCGCAGGGCATCAGGGTCAACCTCGTCGCCGCCGGCCCGCTGGGGACGATGGCCGCCAAGTCCATCCCCGGCTTCAACCAGCTCCGCGACGCCTGGGGTGAGCGCGCCCCCCTCGGCTGGGACACCGCCGACGCCACCCCGGTCGCCAAGTCGATCTGCGCACTCCTCTCTGACTGGCTCCCCGCCACCACGGGCTCCATGGTCTGGGTCGACGGCGGAGTTCACGCCCTGGGCATGTAGGCGACAAATCGCCGCCACGCCGGCACATCGAAGGTCAGCACCGGTCCCCCGACGTTCTTGGAGTCGCGGACGAATGTGGCCGCATCCAGCGCGACCTCGACACAGTCGCTTCCGACCCCTCCCTGGCTGTGGCTGCTCTTTCTCCACGCGGACGCATCAAGCGCCACCTCGACGCAGTTACTGTTGATACCGCCGCTAAAGCTGCTTTTCCTCCAGTCGGTCCGGGGCATCCGGGTCAGCTCGCTGTCGGTCGTAGTCGTTTGCCAGGGTGGCAAGCCACTCCCGAGATTCTCGCTCATCGAGGGCAATATTCGCGATGACCGGTATCAAAGTGCGGTAGCCCTCGACGTACTGCGGGTCTTCCAAGAACAACCCGCTGAAGTACCCGTCAAGATAGACCAATGGCTGGTGGTCGACGTACTGAAACAGGCGAAATGCCCCGCCGAACGTGTGTCGAGCATCGTTCAATGCCGGGACCACCCTTATGTTCACCTGCGGCAATCCGTCAAGCAGCAGCGACTTCGGCACTTGGTCGTGCATGATCGTCGGATTGCCGACCACCGGCCGAAGAGCCGCTCGTGCACGAAGAACGTGAACAGCGCGGGGTGCGGTCGGTGCAGGACTTGTTGCCGGTCCGTCCTGACCAGCACCGCAAGCTCGATGTCGTCGTATGGGTAGACCGGGTCCGTGTCGGCGCACGAAGTGGCCGAGCCCGGGCTCGGCTTCGCGGCACATGCGTGCAGCTCGGCGCCGTAGATGCCATATACCCCACAGAACGCGAGATAGATGATCACATCGACCTCGCTGAGATGGAGATGGCCGAGTTCGGCCCGCGAGATCGTCGTCGTCGACCAGCCGAGCTCCTGACTCAGCTCGGTCTCGGTCAGGCCGGCGGCCTCGCGGAAACTCCACTCCAACGGATCATCCGCGCGGCGGCTGGCCACCGGCGCAATGGTCACCGGCCGCCGGCAAGCAGGTAGTCGAGCGCGGCGAGAAACTCGTGGGCCGGCTGGCCGAGGTCGCGTTCGCGGGCGGCCAGATACTCCGGGGTTCGCATCGCCGGCAGGGCATGGCGGGCGATGGCGACGGCGTCCTCGTAGCGGCCGGTGAGCTGGTAGGCCTGGATCAGCTCGGTGGCGGCCTTGGCCTGCTCGACGAACGTGCCGGGGTCGGTGCGGTCGCCGGCGAGGTCGGCGAGGAAGCCGTACACCGCGGCCGCGGCGTCGAGCCGGCGGGCGTCGACGCTGAGGCACACGGCCTGGTATCCGCGGCGGGCGCAGTCGTGCCGCAGCTCGGCCGCAACGCCGGGACGGGCCATGGCATGCCGCAGTGCCCGCAGCGCGGCATCGCGCACCCGCGGCCGGGGCAGCGCGATGCTGTCCAGCACGACGGCGAAGCCGGGCACGTGCACCGGCGCCGAGACTTCGGACTGCACGGGCGGGACGGGCGTCGCGGCAAGGAGCGCGAGGATGTCGTCGGTGTGCCGGTCGACGAACGAGCCCGGCTCGATCTTCGAGTGCATGACACCGATGTGCGTCATGGCCACCGCCATCAACCACGTTTGCCCGTCGGTGGTGTGCTGCCCGGACTCGATGACCGTGCGCAGGCCCGCGGACGCCGTCGCCTCCGCGGACGCCGAGTCGCCCAGCGTGTGGTAGCGCTTGGCGATGTTGTTGTCGATCACCGCGCCGACCCCGATCCGTTGGGTGAGGTCAGTCAGATGCGGGAGATGCTCGCGCGCGGTGAGGAGGTCCTGTAGTGCTGAGCGGGTGCGGCCGGCCCGGTCGGCGATGCGGGACCGCACGATCAGGGACTCCACGAGCGAGGGGCAGGCGTCCTGGGTGATTTCGTGCAGCAGCGTGGCGCCCTCACAGGCGTCGTCGATGAGTTGGGCCGCGGTCTCGCCGTCCGCGGCCTGCTCGGCGAATCGTGCCCAGCCGAGGAGTTTGTCGGTGACGAAGCTGAGGTCGCGTGACCCGGTGACCAACGCCTCGGGGACCCGGACCGACCGGTACAGCTCGACGACCTTCCGCAACGCGGTGAGCAGCTCCCCGACCGGGACGTTGCCCGCGGTTGCGACCGCGCGTGCCTGGGTCAGCAGCGCCTCGACGTGCGTCTCGACCAACGCGCCGCCGGACAGCGACGACATCGTGCCGGACGACTCGGCGGCGGCCCTGGCCCGAGCCAGGTACGTCTCGGCCTGCTCGAGCGCCAGCGACCGGCGGGCGAGCACGGTCAACGCCTTGACGTGCATCGGGAGGTAGCGGTCGCGGTCGGCGTCCACCAGCTCCTGGGTGAGCTCCGTCAGTTGGGTGAGCTCGGCGACGGCGGCGGGGTCACCCTCGTCGGCGAGATCGGCCAGCGCCAGCCGGGTGCCCACCAGAGCCGCCACCATGGCATCCCGGTCGACCGGCTGGAGATAGGCGAGCACCTCGCCGGGCTGGAGGCCGATCTCGTCGCGCTTGCCGCGTGCCACCGCGTCGGCCAGGATCAGCGCATCGGCCTGGGTGGCCGGGATCCGTGCGTTGACGCCCCGCACGTACCACGCCGGGTCGTCGAGGAGCCGCTCGAACAGCTCCCGCGCCAGCGCGAACTGCGTGCGGGCCTCGTCGTTCCGGCCGGCCCGCAGGAGCCGGTTGGCCAGCGCGTGGTGCGCGATGGCGACGTCGGCACAGGGCGATCCGAGGCAGGCGAACAGCTCGGCGCGCACGTACCTGGCCGCGGTCTCGACCGCCGCGGCGTGGTCCCCGTTCTCGGCCTGGCAGCGGGACAGCACCCGCAGCGCGTTGGGCGCGACCGCGGCGACCGTGTAGCTGACCGTCCCGTCGAGCCCGGCCAGGTCGACGGCCTCGCGTGCGATCGGGAGCGCCTGGCGGGGCGCGCCGATCTCGAGGAGCGACTCGGCCCGGTGGGCCAGCAGGGTGATCCGCTCCGCGACGTCGGCGGGCTCGGCCGGCGCGTCGAGCGCGAGCAGCCGGTCGAGCACGGTGTCGGCGAGGAAGCGCAGCGCGGCGCTGTCGACCGGCAGCAGCTCGCGGACGACGGCGAGCTGGTCGGCGTCCAGCTCTCTGGCCACTGCCGTCAGCACCTCGGCCATCGGCTGCCCCGTGGCGATCGCCACCCGCATCGCCGGTCGCAGCGAACCGGGCAGGCCGCGCCGAACCGCCGCCGCCAGCGCGTCCATGTGGTGCGGCTCCCGCTGCGCGAGGCGGGTCAGCACGGTCAGCGCGTGCTCGGTCTGCCCGTCACTGAACCGCATCGAACACACCGAGCAGCGCGGGATCGTCGGCGAGGGCCCGGCCGACGAGGTGCTCGCCGAGCAGGTCCGGTTGGACACCCTGCAACCAGGCCGTCCCCGGGTAGAGCCGGTGGAACAGCTCGGCCACGTCGTCGAGCACGGCGGCCGGCTGGTCGGCCAGCAGCGGGCAGGTGCGCAGGAGCGCGACGGCCTCCGTGGGGTGGGCGATCTGCCCGGCGAGAGTGATCAGGGCGGCCGCCTGCCGCATCGGGCGGCCGGCGAGGTGCGGCAGGCTCAGCGCGCGGGCGCCGTCGTCCCACAGCGCCTGCTCACGACGCAGCGCCGCGTCCAGCAGCGTCCCGGCCGCCTTGCCGGGGTCGCCGAGCGCGGCCTCGAGTGCGGCCAGATGCAGGAACAGGACGCGGTCGAAGTCGTCCTCGGTGAACGCCTGGGCGACCGTGGCCGGGACGGTGCCGAGCACGTCGCCGAAATGGCGCGCGGCCTCGGTCACCACGGCGGGGCGGTCGGCAACGGCCGGTACGAGCGGGCCGAGTCGGGTGACCGTGGTGGCGGGCCCGGTCAGCAGGTCGCCCACGCTGCCGTGGGTCCGGGACACCTCGTCCCACCATTCCCCGCGGGCCCTGGCGAGCAGCACGCAGCGCACCCTGGTCGCGCGGCCCGTCAGCGCCGCCGCGATCAGCTCGATGACCTCCCTGCGCCGGGTCTCGGCATAGTCGATGACGACGAACAGGTCGCCGCGCCACCGGAGGAGGTCGGCGGCCCACGCGTCCCGACCGTCCACATCGGACACGAGGAAGCCCGAGCGCCACCCCGCCGCGCTCGCCCGCAGCGCCGCCTCGATGAGCAGCCGGGTCTTGCCCATGCCGCCGGGCCCGCTGACCAGGCGCACCCGGAGGGGGTCGGGCGCGTCGCGCCACCGCTCCAGCTCCGCCAGCTCGGTGTCCCGGCCGTTGAACGGCACCACGCGGTAGGCGGCCCGCAACAACGCGCTCGGCGGGTGCAGCACCGGCGTCCACGTCGACGTGACCAGGCTCAGCACGTCGGCCCCGCGGCCGGCGGCCAGCGCGGCGGTCTCCGCCGGCGCCGCGTCGAGGCGCTCGAGCACCTCCTGCCGGAACGCGAGCTCGAGCCCGGGGAGGAGCGCCGCGTCGGCGACGAGGATCCGGTAGGCGTCGGTCACCACCCGCCGGCACACGGCTTCCTCCGCCTCGCCAAGCTGGCGCAGCCTCGGCCGGGCCGCGTCCAGCACCGCGGCGGCAACCCGCTCGGCGTCCATCCCCAGTCTGGCAATTCCGCGCAGGTTCAGCCCGTACGAAGCCAGAATCTCGGCGGCTCCGGACAGTCCGGCCCGCAGGTCGTCCCCGCCGAGCCGCTCCCCGTCGGCCCACGCCTCGACACCCGTCGTGATCCGCTTGACCGCCTGGTCGTACACCGAGCCGCGCCCCTTCGCCAGGCGCGCGGTGATGGCGTTGATCGCCGTGTCCGCGGCGACGCCCACCCCGGCGACCGGCCCGGCCAGCGCCGTGGTCACCAGTGCCTTGGCAAGCCCGACCGCCATGGCACGCACGTCCGCGCGCTCGGCCATGCCGCCTCCGCCGATTCCCTCGCACCCCGGTCCGGCCCATGGGTGGGCCCTGCACCATCATGTCGGATGACGGTGGCCGTGGATATGAGGTGGCTGTGGACAAGCCCGACGCGTTGGTGTGGCTTTCCTTTGGCGGGCCGGAAAAGCCGGAGGATGTGCGGCCCTTCCTGGAGAACGTGACCAGGGGGCGTGGCGTGCCGCCGGAGCGGCTCGACGAGGTGGAGCGGCACTACCAGTCGTTCGGCGGATTGTCGCCGATCAACCGGCTGAACCGGGAGGCGATCGACGCGACCAGGGCCGAGCTGCGGCGTCAAGGCGTGGATCTGCCCGTCTACTTCGGCAACCGCAACTGGCACCCGATGATCGAGGACACCGTGGCGGAGCTCGCCGCCGACGGGGTGCGCCGCGCGCTGGTGTTCGCGACGAGCGCGTACGGCGGATACTCGGCGTGCCGGCAGTACGACGAGGACATCGCACGGGCGCGGGCCGCGGTGGGGGAGCGGGCGCCGGAGCTGACCAAGCTGCGGCAGTTCTTCGACCATCCGCTGTTCGTGTCCGCGTTCGCCGACGCGGTGCGGGCGGCGGCGGCCCGGCTGCCGGGGCCGGAGCACCGGCTGGTGTTCACCGCCCACTCGGTGCCGGTGTCGGCCGACCGGGCCGCCGGGCCGCCCGGGGAGGGCGGGCACCGGTACTCGCGGCAGGTCACCGAGGCGGCCCGGCTGGTGGCGGCCGACGTGGGAGTGGCCGACTTCGACGTGGTGTGGCAGTCGCGGTCCGGTCCGCCGCACATTCCGTGGCTGGAGCCGGACATCGTCGACCACCTGGATTCCCTGCACGAGAGCGGGGTGCCGGCGGTGGTCGTGTGCCCGGTGGGGTTCGTCAGCGATCACCTCGAGGTCGTGTGGGACCTCGACACCGAGGCGGCGCACCGGGCCGAGGAACTGGGCATGGGCTTCGCCAGGGCGGCGACACCCGGGTCGGATCCCCGGTTCGCCGAGCTGGTGGTGGAGCTCGTGCGGGAGCACGTCGACGGAACGCCGCCCCGCAAGCTGTCGGCCTTCCCGGCCGCCGGGTGCACGGTCAACGGTGCGCCATGTTCGCCGGACTGTTGCGCGCCGCCAAGTAGGCCGCGCCCCGCGGGGACAGGCGGTACCCCACCCGCAGGCTGATCGTCAGCCCGAGGTTCTTCAGCTTGCGCACGTCCAGCTTGAACGGATGCGTCTCGCGGCCAAGCGCCGCGGCCAGATCGGGCGCCCTGACCTCCGGCCGCTCCGCGATAATCGACAGCGTGGCCATGGTCCACGGCCCCCACGAACTGGCCCGGTCCAACCGCTCGAGCCGTTCCGTGATCGCCTCCACGTCCTCCGGGCCGAGGCGATCGTCGGCCGCCAACTCGTCGCGCGGATCGACCCCCTCGGCCGGCCGAATACGCAACAGATAGACCGGATCCCCAGGCTCACCACGCAAATCCGCCCGCGCCGCGGCCACCGACGAGTACCCCGCGGCCCTCGCATCCCGGCTGGTGATCTTCGACGGCGCCACCACCGTCACCTCGTCCACCGCGATCCGCCCGGCGCCCGTTCGGTACACCCTGCCCGCCGTGACCTGCCGCGTCCGCCACCGCCGGAACATCACGGTGATCGAGCCGTCCTGGATCCCCGCCCACAGCCGCTTCTCGATCAGCACGCCCGGAGCCTAACTCCCGGTCAATGCCGCTCGGCGGAGGTCGACAGCGCTTTCGCGCCGGCGATAGGTGGCGGTCGCCCGAGTGCCCCGGCCCGTCAGGTGATCAGAGTTGTCAAGCTAAAACGTGCGGAGCGACCACGGTTTTCCTGGCGGCCGCCAGGCTTGGCGGGGTGGCTGAGCCCCAGGGGCTGGGTTGCGGCCATGATCGGCCTTTCTGGGCGCTGGCGCTCATGTGAGCAATGAACGCCCTTTGACAGCTCTGCTCGCTCCCCTTCCTGGCTTCCGATAGCGCTTCGAGTGCTCGGCCAACTGGCGCCCGCCAGCGCAATTCAGCCCGGTAGGCGAGCCCGGCGCCCACCACCCGAACTGCCCACCAACCCGTCCCAGACCCCGCCAAGCACCCCGGTCAGTGCCGCTCAGCGAGGGTCGACGGCGCGGTCACCCGCTTCGGCGATAGGTGGCGGTCGTCGGGGTGCCCCGGCCCGTCATGTGATCAGAGTTGTCAAGCCACAACGTGCCGGGGCGGCAACTCACCCGGCAGGCGAGCCCGGCGCCCACCACCCGAACCACCCGGCAACCCGGCCCGGACCCCGGTCAGTGCCGCTCGGCCGGGGTGGACAGCGCGCGGACGGCCTCGTCGATCGCGGCGCAGCGGGCGACGCGAACGGCGTCGAACAGGGGGCGGAGGGCTTCGGCGCGGCGCATGGCGGCGGACGCGGACAGGGCGCCGCCGGGCTCGTCCTCGTTGGCCAGGTCGAGGATGGCGGACACCTCGGTGGCGCGCTGCAGCACCCGCAGGGCCCGCTGCGGCATGCCCTCGGGCCAGCTGACCCGGGTCTGCGCGGCCACCCGCTCGCGCAACTCCTCGCGGACGCCGGCGCGCTGCTTGGCCACCCCCAGCTCGGTGAGCAGGCCGGCGGCCACGCGCATGGCACCGGTCAGCTCGTGCTCGGCCTCGCCGAGCGGGACGTGGTTGGCCACCGGGGGCTGGCCGAGGTCGAACACCGTCCAGCGGAGCACGCCGTCGGCGACGGCGTCGGGCACGATGCCCAGCGAGCCGTGGACGACGGCCTCGCCGGCGTGCAGGGCCTCGGCGGCGAACTCGCCGGACTGGCCGAGCCCGCGCACGTCACCGGGCACCGGCAGCACCAGCCGGCCGCCGCTGGCCCCGGCGCGGCGCAACGCGGCGAGCAGCGCGGCCGCCTGCCCCGGCTGCTCCTCGCGCACCGGTATGTCCAATGTGGCCGCAGTGCCCACGTCCGCGGCGACCACCTCGTGCAGCTCCGCCCACTGCTGCAGGGCATCCAACACGTCGTCGGCCGCGGCGAACCCGTTCAACCAGGCCGACGACCAGACCACAAACGTCGCGCTCGGTGAAGACACGTGTCTGAGCGTACGCGACGCCCATTGCGTCCCGGTCAAGGGGAGATCAGTTTCCCGCCCCGGGCCCGATCCGCCGGGTCAGCAGCTCCCGGAACCGTTGGCGTTGCTCGGGTTCGGCGAACGCCCGGTTGGGCACCGGGTAGAACGGGCTGGCCCGCTCGGGACCGGTGCGCAGCACGAACCCCCGCCGCGTCTCCAGCCACCCGGACAGCTTCGCCCAGTCGAGGTCGCTGTACGCGGTTCCGTCGACGGTCATCATGCGCAGCGAGCTCTCGTCCACCTTCGCGGTCATCGTGGTCGCCGCCACCGGGTTGCGGCGGAAGGAGATCCACACGCCGACCACGGGCAGGGCGGCGATCACCGCCGCGCAGGCCATCCCGAACACGCCCGCGGAGAGCTGGCCGAGGAACACCAGCACGACGGCGGCCACCCCGAACGCCGCGGCGAACCACGGCGCGAACCGGTAGACCGGGGCGGCGGCGCGCAACCCGTGCACCCAGTCCGAAGGGTGCGGGTCCCACCGGAGCTCCATTTGGCCGTCGCTCATGATGGACCGACACTATGCGCATGACACGGCAGGTACGCGCGCGGGTGGAGGCGGTTCGGGAGAGCGGCAGCGCCACCACCCTGGAGCTGTTCTTCGATCTGGTGTTCGTGTTCGCGCTGACCCAGGTCACCGCCTACATGGCCGACGAGCTCACCGGCCAGGCGGTGTTCCGCGGCGTGCTGGTGCTGGCCGTGGTCTGGTGGTGCTGGGTCGGCTATTCGTGGCTGTCCAACGTCGTCAAGGCCGACGAGGGCGCCGCGCGGGTGGCGATGTTCGTCGCGATGCTTGCCATGTTCCTGATCGCGCTGACCATCCCCGAGGCCTTCGACGACGGCCGGGGCGGGCTCCACGGCCCGACCGTGTTCGCGCTCGGCTACCTGGTCCTGCGGGTCGTGCACGTCCTGCTGTTCCTCATGGTCAGCGAGTCGGACGCGGCGCTGCGCCGGCAGGTCCTGCGGTTCACCCCGACGATGATCACCGCGACAGCCCTGCTGCTGCTGGCCGGGCAGACCTCCGGGACCGCGCAGACCCTGCTGTGGCTGGCCGCGGTGGCCGCCGACTACGGCGGCACGCTGGTGATCGGCGCCCGCGGCTGGCGGTTGAACTCCGCCAAGCATTTCGCCGAGCGGCACGGGCTGATCATCATCGTGGCGCTCGGCGAGTCGATCGTGGCCATCGGTGTCGGCGTGGCCGCGCTGCCCATCTCCTGGCCGATCGTGGTGGCGGCGATCCTGGGGCTTGCGGTGTCGGCCGGCCTGTGGTGGTTCTACTTCGACGTGGCCGCGCTGCTGTCCGAGCGCGCGCTGTCCAAGGCCCGCGGCGAGCACCGGGTGGCCATGGCCCGGTCGGCGTACACCTACCTGCACCTGCCGATGATGGTCGGGGTGGTGCTGGCGGCGCTGGGCCTGAAGAAGGTGCTCGAGTACGTCGGCGACGCCGAGCACCATACGCTGGCCGACAAGCTGTACGGGGTGCCGCTGTGGGCGCTCTACGGCGGCGTCGCGCTGTTCCTGCTCGGCCAGGTGGCCTTCGCGTGGCGCTGCTACGGCCATCTCAAGGTGGCGCGGCTGGCGCTCGCGGTGGTGCTGGTCGCCGTGGTCCCCGCGGTGGCCACCCTGCCCGCGCTGGCCAGCCTCGGCGTTCTGGCCGTGCTGGTGGCCGCGCTCAACGTGTTCGAGTTCGTCCGGTTCGCCGACGCCCGGGACGAGATCCGGCATGCCGAGCAGGCCGAGCACGCCGAGGAGTAACTGGAGCCGCTCCACGTCGACCGTTCGGGCGAACGCACGTAGCGTTGGCTCCGTGACCCAACCAGAGCACCTGCCGAGGACGGTCGGCGAGCTGCGCGCGGCCGGGCACGAGCCGCGCGGTGTCAAGGCCGAGATCCGGGAGAACCTGCTCGCGGCGTTGCGTGCGGGCCGGGATCCGTGGCCGGGCATCGTCGGCTTCGGGCACACCGTGCTGCCCCAGCTCGAGCGCGCGCTGCTGGCCGGGCACGACGTGGTGCTGCTCGGCGAGCGCGGGCAGGGCAAGACCCGGCTGCTGCGCACCCTGGTGGGGCTGCTGGACGAGTGGACCCCGGTGATCGCCGGGGCCGAGCTCGGCGAGCACCCGCTCGAGCCGATCACCCCGGAGTCCCGCCGGCGGGCGGCCGAGCTTGGCGACGACCTGCCGGTGGCCTGGCGGCACCGGTCCATGCGCTACGCCGAGAAGCTGGCCACCCCGGACACCTCGGTGGGGGATCTGATCGGCGACGTGGACCCGGTCAAGGTGGCCGCCGGGCGCACCCTCGGCGACCCGGAGACCATCCACTTCGGACTGGTCCCGCGCGCGCACCGCGGCATCGTGGCGATCAACGAGCTGCCCGACCTTGCCGAGCGGATCCAGGTGGCGCTGCTCAACGTGATGGAGGAGCGGGACATCCAGATCCGCGGCTACACCCTGCGGCTGCCGCTGGACGTCCTGCTGGTGGCCACGTCGAACCCGGAGGACTACACCAACCGCGGGCGGATCATCACCCCGCTCAAGGACCGGTTCGGCGCCGAGGTGCGCACGCACTACCCGCTGACCGTGGCCGCCGAGGTGGACGTCATCCGCCAGGAGGCCGCCCTGCTGGCCGAGGTGGGCGACCCGCTGCTGGAGGTGCTGGCCCGGTTCGTGCGCAACCTGCGCGAGTCCGGCGCCGTCGACCAGCGCTCTGGGGTCTCCGCCCGGTTCGCCGTGGCCGCCGCCGAAACCGTTGCGGCGGCGGCACTTCGCCGGTCCGCGCTGACCGGAGAGGAGCCGGCGATCGCCCGGCCGGTCGACCTCGACGCGGTGCCGTCCGTGCTGCGCGGCAAGATCGAGTTCGAGTCCGGTGAGGAGGGTCGGGAGACCGAGCACCTGGTGCACCTGCTGCGCCTGGCGATCGCCGAGACCGCGCGGGAACGGTTCGCCGGCTTGGATCTGCGGCCACTGGTGGACGCGGTGGTGGACGGCAACCTGGTGGCCACCGGGGAGCGGGTGCCGGGCACCGAGGTGCTCGCCGCCCTGCCGGAGCTGCCCGTGCTGCACGACGTCGCGGCGCGCGCGGGCGTCTCGTCGAGCGACCCGCCCGGCCGGATCGCCGCGGCCATCGAGCTGGCGCTTGAGTCGCTCTACCTGGCCCGGCGGCTGGCCAAGGACTCCGACGACGGGATGACGGTGTACGGGCCATGACCGTCGAGTTCGGACGGTACAGGTACGGCCCGTGGCACGACGGGCCCGATCCGCTTGCGGCGCCGGTGGATCTGCGGTCGGCGCTGGAGTCGATCGGCCAGGACATCATGGACGGGCGCTCGCCCCGGTCGGCGCTCGACGAGCTGCTCCGCAGGGGCACCCGCGACGTGTCCGGTTTGGACGATCTGCTCCGCCGGTTGTGGCGGCGCCGGTCGGAGCTGCAGCGCCGGCACAACCTGGACGGCACCCTGCAGGAGGTGCGGCGGCTGCTCGACGAGGCGCTGCGGGCCGAGCGGGCGGCGCTGTTCCCCGATCCCGACGACGAGGCGAGGTTCCGCGAGGCGCAGCTGGACGCGTTGCCGCCGGGAACCGCCGCGGCCGTGCGCGAGTTGGCCGACTACGACTGGCGGTCGGCCGAGGCAAGGGAGTCCTACGAGAAGATCCGCGACCTGCTCGGCCGGGAGCTGATGGAGTCCCGGTTCCACGGCATGAGGCAGGCGCTGCAGCAGATCCGGCCGGGCGACGTCGAGCGAATCCGGCGCATGATGGCCGACCTCAACGACCTGCTGCTGGCCCACCTGCGCGGGGAGAACACCGACAAGCGGTTCGCCGACTTCATGCGCAAGCACGGCGACTTCTTCCCGGAGAACCCGCGCAACACCGAGGAGCTGATCGACGCGCTGGCCGCACGGGCGGCCGCCGCGCAGCGGATGCTCAACTCGATGTCGGCCGAGCAGCGCGCCGAGCTGGCCGAGCTGATGAGCGGCGCGTTCGGCGATCCCCGGATGCTCGAGCAGATCGCCAGCCTGGACGCGAACCTGCGGGCGCTGCGGCCGGGGGAGGACTGGACCTCCTCGGCCCGGTTCCGCGGCCAGGACCCGCTCGGCTTCGGCGAGGGCGCGGCGGCCATGGCGGAGCTGGCCGAGCTGGACGCGCTGGCCGAGCAGCTCGCCCAGTCCTATCCCGGGGCCCGGCTGGAGGACATCGACCTGGAGTCGTTGCAGCGGCACCTCGGCGAACAGGCCGCGGTGGACGCCCGCCGGCTGGCCGAGCTTGAGCGGGAGCTGCGCGCCGCCGGGCTGCTCGAACGGACCGAGGACGGCTCGCTTCGGTTGTCCCCCAAGGCGTTGCGCCGCCTGGGCGAGACCGCGCTCAAGGACGTCATCGGCGCGCTGCGCGGCCGGCGCGGGCAGCGTGACACCCGCCACGCCGGGGCCGCCGGCGAGCCGACCGGGTCCTCGCGGCCGTGGCAGTTCGGCGACACCGAGCCGTGGGACGTGCCCAGAACCGTGCGCAACGCCGTACTCCGCACAGCGTCCACTTCGGACGGTTCGGTCGCGCTCGACGTCGTCGACGTGGAGGTGGCCGAGACCGAGCAGCGCGCCCGCGCGGCCGTCGCGCTCTGCGTGGACACCTCGTTCTCGATGGTCTCCGAAGGCCGCTGGGTCCCCATGAAGCGCACCGCTCTGGCGCTGCACCAGCTGATCCGCACCCGGTTCCGGACCGACGCGCTGCAGCTGATCACCTTCAGCCGGCACGCGCGTTCCGTGGAGCTGGCCGAGCTGGTCGGCCTGGAGGGCGTGTTCGAGCAGGGCACCAACCTGCACCACGCGCTGCTGCTCGCCGCCCGCCACCTGCGCCGCAATCCCGACGCCCAGCCGGTGGTGCTGGTGGTGACCGACGGCGAGCCGACCGCGCACCTCGACCCGGACGGCAACGCCGACTTCCGCTACCCGCCGCATCCCCGCACCCTGCGCAAGACCGTGGCCCAGGTGGACGAGCTGGCCCGGCTCGGCGCCTCGGTAACCGTCTTCAAGCTCGGCGAGGACCCCCGGCTGGCCGCGTTCGTCGACCTGATCGCCCGCCGCGGCGGCGGCCGGGTCGTCGCCCCCGACCTCGACGGCCTCGGCGCCGCCGTGATCAGCGATTACCTCCGCACCCGCCGCCCCCGCTAGCCCGCGTGTTGGCGCGTGGCGTCGGCGTGTTGGCGTCGTGCGCGGCCAGCACGGCGACGTGGCGCGCCAACACGCCGGATCAGCTGGTGATGTCCTTGGTGCGGAAGCGGCGCCAGGCCAGGATGCCGAAGAGGCCGGCGTAGACCACGGCGGAGAAGGCGCCGTTGGTGATGTTGTCCCAGTCGATGTCGCTGGCGATGAGGTCCGACCAGGCGAACGCGTAGTGCGTGGGCAGGTAGTTGCGCAGGCCCTCGAGCGCGGTGATCTGGTCGAGGATCTGGGACAGGATCGACACGAGCACCGTGCCGCCGACCGCGCCGAGCGGGGCGTCGGTGGACACGCTGAGGAACAGCGCCAGGCCGGCCATCCAGGACAGGTGGACGGCAAGGTAGGCGATGGTCAGCACCAGGGCGATCATGGAGTCGCCGAAGGAGATTGCGTCGCCGGTCGGGCTGACCGCCTCGCCGGTGCCGTAGAAGATCACCCCGACGGTCAGCGCGACGGCCGGCAGCAGCGCGATCGCCGACAGCGAGAGCAGTCCCGAGGCGAGCACCTTCTGGCGCATCAGCCGGTGCCGCGGGATCGGCATGGCCAGCAGGTACTTCAGGCTCGACCAGGACGCCTCGCTCGCCACCGTGTCGCCGAAGAACAGCGCGACGATCACCGGCAGCAGGAAGCTGCCCGACGCGAACAGCGTGAACACCACGAAGTTCGGGGCGCTGGCCGTGGCCAGGTCGACGAACCCGCCGGAGCGCCGGGCGTTGTCGGAGCTGCCGAACTCGAACGCCGCCCAGATGATGAACGGCAGCACCACGAGAAAGCCGTACACCAGCTGGGTCCGGCGGCGGCGCAGCTGGCGGGTCAGCTCAACGCCCAACCGCAGCGTGCGGCGCGCTTTGTACCCCACGACCGCGCCGTCCGGCCCGAACTCGAGGTGCTCGTGCGCCGCGACCTTCTCCATGCCGTCGATCGCGGCCGGATCGGTGTGCACGTCGTGATCGTCCACAGTAGACAACTTCTCGTCGCTCACTGCGCCTCCTCCCCGACCAGCTGCAGGAACGCGTCCTCAAGGCGGCGCCGCGGGCCGGCCTGCTCGACCCCGACCCCGGCCCGCACCAGCGCGCTGAGCGCGTGCGAGCGGGGCATGCCGTCGAGGTTGGCGTGCACCGCGTCGCCGTCCACGACCACGTCGGTGACCCCGTCCACCGCGCCGAGCACCTCGGCCGCGGCCCGCGGGTCGTCCACCCGGAAGGTGACCTCGCCGCCGCCGGCCACGATCACGTCGACGGCGCCGGCCGCGACCAGCCGGCCGCGGTGCATGACCACCACGTGGTCGCAGGTCTGCTCGACCTCGGCCAGCAGGTGGCTGGACACCAGCACGGTCCGCCCGGTGGCGGCGTACCGGCGCAGCACCTCGCGCATCTGGTGGATCTGCGGCGGATCCAGCCCGTTGGTCGGCTCGTCGAGCACCAGCAGGTCGGGCAGGCCGAGCATGGACTGCGCGATGGCCAGCCGCTGCCGCATGCCCTGGCTGTAGGTCTTCACCCGGCGGTGCACCGCGTCGCCGAGCCCGGCGATCTCCAGCGCCTCGTGGAAGTGTGCCTGCTCGGCCGGCCGGCCGGTGGCGGCCCAGTACAGCTCCAGGTTGGCCTGGCCGGACAGGTGCGGCAGGAACCCCGGACCCTCCACAAAGGACCCGATCCGGGACAGCACCGGCGCGCCCGGGTACACCTTGTGCCCGAACACCCGCATGGTCCCACCGGTCGGCAGCACCAGCCCCATCAGCATGCGCAGGGTGGTGGTCTTCCCGGCGCCGTTGGGCCCCAGCAGGCCGAGCACCTGGCCGCGCTCCACCCGGAAGGACAGGTTGTCTACCGCGGTCACGCCGCCCGGGTAGGACTTGGACAGGTTCTCGATCACCAGCGGCACGCCGGACAGCTCGGCGTCGGAGTCGTCCGCGCGGCGCCGCCGCAGCGCGCCGTACCCGGCGAGCAACACGCAGATCCCGATCACCACGGCGATGCCGAGCAGCGGCGCGCTCGGCGGGCCGGTGCCGGACCGGCTGCCGGGCACCAGCGGCAGCTCCAGCGGCGCGTTCTCGGCCAGCGAGATCTTGTACGCGGTCGGCCGGGCCGGCGTGGCGTAGGCCTGGTCGGTCGTGGTGATCACCAGCTCCACCCGGTGGTCGGCCTCGATCGGCCGGACGATGCCGGGCAGCGTGACGGTGACCTCGACCGGTGTGCCGTCGGCCGGCAGCTGGGGGATGCGCACCGGGGACACCCCCGAGCCCGGCAGCGTGCGCACCCCGTCCGGCCCGACGTCGTAGAGCTTGGCGAACAGCACGGCCCCGTCCGGCGCCGGCAGCTGCGGCACGGCGGCCACCCTGATCCGGGCGGTGCTGGCGCCGGCGATCAGCAGCTGCCCGCTCAGCGGCCGGCTGCCGAACCGGGCGGACTGGCCCGGCAGGTCGATGGCGATCCGGTTGGCGAACCGGGACGAGGTGCTGAGCATCGAGCCCAGTCCCGGCATGTTGCTGATCGAGGCCGGGTTGCCGCCCGGCGGGTTGACGATCGTCTGCTCCTGGCCGAACACCCGCAGCTGGCGGCGCTGGGTGGGACCGGTGCCGGCCAGGCCCGGGTAGCCGCCAGCGGTCACCGTGCGCACCGACGGCGCGCCCTGGGCGCGCAGGGCGCCCTGCACGGCGTACTCGAACCCGGTGCCGGGGTCGTCGCCCTGCCCGCGCAGGTGGTAGCCGAACCAGTCGGCGATCTTGCCGCGCAGCTCCGGGCCGGGCCGGCCGCCGTCATGGCCGCCGGTGTACCAGATGACCTTCACCGGGCCGCCGGCCGCGCTGATCTGCCGGGCGTTCGCGTCGGCCTGGTCCAGCCCGAACAGCGTGTCCTGCTCGCCCTGCACCAGCAGCGTCGGCTTGGTGATCTTGTTGGTGACCGACATCGGGGAGACCGAGCGCAGCAGGTCGATCACCGGCTTGCTGGCCCGGCCGGTGGTGGCCACCTCGGCATAGGCCAGGCAGATCTCCTGCCGGAACTTCCCGCACGGGTTGCCGCCCTGCACCGCCGCGCCGAGCCCCGGTCCGCCGCGCCCGGCGTCCGGCCCCGGGTCGACCGGCGTCGCGGCGGCGCCCCCGCCGCCGCCGCTCTGGTTGTCGTCCTCTGTTCCCGGCTCGACCGCGTCCGCGCTCGGGTTGGCCAGCCCGGCCCCGCCCATGCCGGCGGCGAAGAAGATCCCGGCCCAGGCCCGCTTGAACACGCCGTCGTCGGCGAACGCGTTGGCCGACGGCGTGCCGGCAAGGGCCGCGGTCGTCGCCGAGTTGGGCAGCAGGGCCTGGCTGAGGTCGTTGTAGGTGATCACCGGGACGAGCGTGTCGACGCGCGGGTCCGAGCCGGCGAGCAGCAGCGACAGCGCGCCGCCGTAGGAGCCGCCGGTGACCCCGATCCTCGGGTCGTTGGGCCCGTCCTGGACCACCTCGCGCCGCTGGGCCAGCCAGTCGACGAGCTGGCGAGCGTCGGCGACCTCGTAGTCCGGCGAGTTCAGCGCGATCTCCCCGGTGCTGCGGCCGAATCCGCGGGCGGAGTAGGCGAGCACGACGAACCCGCGCTCGGCGAGCTCGCGGGCGTCGGACACGACGCTGTCCTTGCTGCCGCCGAAACCGTGCGCGACCAGGATCGCCGGCGCCGGAAGCCGGTCAGGGGCGGGCAGGTAGAGCGTGGTGTCGAGGTCGACCCGCTGGTCCCGCGCCGGCCCGTCGACCACGCCGATGACCTGGTCGCGGGTGTCCACCCGGGGCGGCTCGCCGCCGCTGGTCGCCCACACCACGCCGGCCGCGCCGAGCACGACGACGACGATCGCGACGGCGATCAGCCGGGTTCGCTTGCGAAGAGTCCTGGGCACAGCAAGACCGTAGGCGACGCTTGCTGAGAGTAGCTGAGAAGGTGCTCAAGCTGGAGTTCCATCGGGCGTCGAGCATCCCCAGCGACACTGGCGGAGTGCGGAGTGTGACAAAGGCCCAGCCGGGAATAGGCCGCTCGACTGGTGCTCGGCACCCGACGTCAGAGACAATTGGGGTGGCTGTGGAGGGGAGTATTCCTTCGCGGCGGCGTCGTCAGCACGGATCCGGCCGGATCCCGGTGCCGTCGGCCAGCGAGTCCCTCGACTTCCTCGCTGGCGGAAGAGACCTCCGGTTGACGGCGCATGCCCGCCAATCGGAGGTTAGTGGATGAATGTTCCCGCGTGGGTCTGGATCGCGACGATCGGCGGTCTGCTCCTGCTCCTGGCGATCGACCTGGTGATCGTCGATCGCAAACCGCACGAGGTCACGGTCGGCGAGGCCGCCCGCTGGGTGGTCTTCTACATCGGCTGCGCCATCGCGTTCGGCATCGGCCTGTGGATGTTCGCGGGCGGGACCTACGCCGGTGAGTTCGTGGCCGGATACATCACCGAGTACTCGCTGTCGGTGGACAACCTGTTCATCTTCCTGGTGATCATGGCGGCGTTCGCCGTGCCCCCGATCCACCAGCACAAGGTGCTCCTGGTCGGCATCCTGCTCGCGCTGATCCTGCGCGGGGTCTTCATCGCGATCGGCGCCGCGGTGATCGCCGAGTTCAGCTGGGTGTTCTACGTGTTCGGCGTGTTCCTGGTGTACACCGCCTACAAGCTGTCCCGGTCGGGCCTCGGCGGCGAGAACGACGAGTACAAGGAGAACCGCGCCACCCGGTGGGCTCGCAAGCTGCTGCCGGTCACCAAGGAGTACCACGGCGCCAAGGTGTTCACGAAGATCAACGGCAAGCGGCTGGCCACCCCGATGTTCATCGTCATGGTGGCCATCGGCTCCGCCGACGTGATGTTCGCCGTCGACTCGATTCCGGCGATCTTCGGCCTGACCAAGGAGCCCTTCCTGGTCTTCACGGCCAACGCGTTCGCCCTGATGGGCTTGCGGCAGCTGTACTTCCTGCTCGGCGGTCTGCTCCGCCAGCTGCACTACCTGTCCGTCGGCCTGTCGATCATCCTCGGCTTCATCGGCGTCAAGATGATCCTCGAGGCCCTACACTCCAACTCCCTGCCGTTCCTCAACAACGGCGAGGCCCTACCCGTCCCCACCATCGGCATCGGCCTGTCCCTCTCGGTGATCATCGGTGTCCTCGTCATCACGGCGGTCGCCAGCGTCGTGCGGTCCCGCCGGGAGAACTCCGCCACCCCAGAGCCGAAACCGGAGCCCGAGCCGGCCGACAACAAGCGCTGACCCCCAGCCCCTGCGGCGCCCGGCCCCTATGCGGCGGTGAGGACCTCGACGAGGTCGAATCGGGTGTGCAGCTCGGTCCAGGTGGCGTGGTGCCAGCCGTCGGTGGAGTGGTAGCGGCCGTCGGGTCCGGGTTGCCAGGTGCGCATCCGGTTGTCCCGGACGGTGGGCCGGTCGGCGGGGTCGGGGGTCGAGCCGATGCCGGCGACAAGCCAGACGCGGGGCCGGGCGGAGGGCCGGCCGGGGACGTTCCGGGTGGCGGTGGAGGTGCTCATCGTCGGTCGACCTTCCTGCTCGGACGGATCGGATCGTTCTGTTCCCACAGTATCAGAACGGAATCATTTGTTCCAGTGCGGTGGTGGAGGTTCTTCCGGTGGTGGGCCCTCGGGGGTGTTGTGTGACGTGACTTACGTTATGGCCGGCTGACCTGTGCGGACACCAGGGATTCCCCCGGATTCGAGGTGGGGTTGTCCCTACCTTTGCGGCTACAGGAGCGTGTAGTTGAGCTCGTCGCAGATCCGGGCCAGCGGCAGGTCAAGGCCGGGGTAGTCGAGCGGCAGCAGCACGTCGGGGGCGGCCGGCAGCGCGCTGGACGCGGGCGGGTCCCACAGGCAGACGGCGGGAGCGCCGGAGTCCATCGAGGAGCGGTACCACAGGCCGTCCAGCTCGGGGTGGGCGGAGCGGATGGCCCTGGCCCAGGCCTGGGTCATGGTCTTGGCGCCGCTGCTGATCTCCTGGGAGGCGCCGGCACGGGTCGGCCACAGGCCGGTCAGGTCGAGCAGGCACAGGCCGCGGCGCGGGCGAAGGACGACCAGGTGCGGGCGGCGGGTGGATCTGTCCACTATGGACGTCGTCTGGAACACCTCGGCGATGCTGGTGCGCACCGACAGTCCGAAGTAGATGGACCCGTGCTCCCGGGTGGTGGTGGGGCCGCCGTCCGGGTCGAGCGGGTGCGGGTCGAACCGGGCGTGCGGCAGCGGGCCGGTCCGGCGGAAGGTGTTCCAGCGCTGCCGGTGCCGGCCGCCCGCGGCAAAGATGCGGACCAGCCGGGTCTCGGTGTGCACGGCCACGATGTCCTCGGCGGTGCGCAGCAATGTGCGCAGCTGGGCAGGCGCGGGCGGCTGGGGGAGCCGGGCCATGGACGGGATTCCTTGGCGATGAGGTCAGGCGGGCGTGCCAAGGGTGGAGGCCAGCTTGGCCACCGGCTCGGGATCGCCGCTGGCCAGCAGCCACGCCCGGGGGCTGACCGGCTCACCGTCGATGCGCAGGTCGGACTGGGAAGTGGTCATGAACGCCGCGACCACGAGCGGGGGCTGGTCGTCCGGCACGGCCTCGAGCACGGCCTCGAGCCCGGGAAGCACACCGGTGCTGGTGAACTGCCAGGCGGGCAGGCGCCAGCCGCCGCGTTCCTTCCAGCCGGACAGCCGGCGGGCGAGCAGCCGATGGCGGATCCGGCTGGGATCGACGCCGATCGTCTCGGCGGCCTCGGCCACGGTGACCGCGGAGTCCCTCAGCACCGCCTGGGCGGCGACCGCCCGCGCCCGGTGGTCGCCGTCGCTGCGGCGCCGCGGGGAGAGGTCGAGGCCGACGGCCGTCAACGCCTCCTGCTGCTCGGGGTTGAAGTAGTCGGCCGGGTCGGGGTCGGCGGGGGACAGTTGCCTGGCGGCGTCCTCGACCAGCGTCAGGAACTCGTCGGGATCGACCCGGAGCCCGGCCTTGGCCAGAACGGTCTTCAGCGAGGCGGTCACACACCCATGGTAGCCCGGCCGTGCGCATTCGTGCGCCCCACGCGGCGGACCCGCAGCCCGAACAGGATCAGGGTCAGGCCCCACACGACGGCGAACGTGGCGATCGCGATCACCAGCCCGATGGCGCCCTCGGTCGGCTGCACAACGAGCAGCAGCCCGAGCACCACGCAGACGGCGCCGGACAGGGCGAGGAACCACTCGTTGCTGATCACCTTGCGGAGCCGGACGGCCGTCGCGATCTGCAGGACACCGGCGATCAGCGCCCACACCGCGATCACCAGCAGCAACACCATCGTGGTAATCCCGGGCCACACGAACGTGACGACACCGGCGAGGATGCCCAGCACGCCCAGCAGCACGTACAGCCACCGGTCCCCGGCCGGCGCGGTGCGGTCGGCCGCACCGATCATGACCGCGGACACGCCGTCGACGAGGGTGTATGCGCCCCACAGCAGCACGAGCGCGAGCACCGTGATGCCCGGCCACACAGTTCCGCCTCTCCGGGATTTCATGCGGTGGTTGCGTCCCAGCGAACGGTGCGGATATCCGGCGGATTGTGGCTGGGCGCCGTCACGGTCCCCTGAGGTCCGTTGATCGGCACGAGGCTATGTCAAGAGATTTCGTACCAGGTCACCCGGTTGGCAGACCTTGACACCTGCGAGCGGCTGGCCCTAGCGTCTGAGAAATCGATTACTCAGCCGTTGCCAGGGCGACCGAGGGATGGCATGGACGACGGGGTCACCGCGCTGGTCGAGATGATCGGCGTCAGCAAGTCCTACGGCGGGGTCCGGGCCTGCCGGGACGTGGACTTCACCGTCCGCGCCGGCGAGGTGCACGCGCTGCTCGGCGAGAACGGCGCCGGCAAGTCCACCCTCATGCGCGTGCTGTCCGGCGACGTCACCGACTACCGCGGCACGGTCCGGGTCAACGGTTCGCCGGCCCGGTTCACCGCTCCGGTCGACGCGCAGCGGGCCGGCATCGCCATGATCCACCAGGAGCTGGATCTGGTGCCCGACCTGTCCGTCGCGGAGAACATCTTCCTCGGCCGCGAGCCGCGGACCCGGCTGCGCACCGTCGATCGCCGCCGGATGACCGCCGAGACCCGGCGGCTGCTGGCCCGGTGCGGCATCGCGCTCGATCCGCGGCGGCCGGTCGCCGAGCTGCGCACCGGCGAGCAGCAGCTGGTCACAATCGCCAAGGCGCTCTCGCTGGACGCCACCGTGCTGATCATGGACGAGCCGACGTCCGCGCTGTCGCCGGTCGAGGTGGAGCGGATGTTTCTCGTGATCTCCGAGCTGCGCCGGGCCGGCTCGGGAATCGTCTACATCTCCCACCGGATGGAGGAGATCGGCCGGATCGCCGACCGGGCGACGGTGCTGCGCAACGGCGCGGTGGTCGCCGAGTTCGACGCCAGGGAGCTGACCGCGGCACGGGCGGCCGAGGCGATGGTTGGGCGGCCGGTGCAGGCGATGTTTCGGGCCCGCGGCACCGAGCCGGGGGAGGAGCTGCTGGCCGTCAGCGACCTGGCGGTGCTGCCCAGGCGGGAGCGGCCGGGCCGCCGGGAGCCGGCCGGGATCACGCTCACCGTGCGCCGCGGCGAAGTCGTCGGGGTGGCGGGACTTCTGGGTTCGGGCCGCACGGAGCTGCTCGAGACGCTGTTCGGCGCCGGGCCCCGCGGCCGCCGGCTGGGCGAGGTGCGGTTCCGCGGCCGGCCGGTGCGCCCACGCCGGCCGCGCCAGGCGCTGCGCATGGGTATCGCGTTCGTGCCGGAGGACCGGCGGATCTCCGGCCTGGCCATCGGGCACTCGGTGCTGGCTAACACCGTGCTGTCCATTGTGGACCGGATTGCGCTGGCCGGGCAGGTGCCGCGGCGGCGGGAGGTCTCCGCGGTGCGGCGGATCGTCGACGAGCTGAAGGTGAAGCTCGGCTCGGTGCACGACCCGGTCGGCACGCTGTCCGGCGGCAACCAGCAGAAGGTCGTGTTCGGCCGGATGCTGCTCACCGAGCCGGAGCTGCTGCTGCTGGACGACCCGACCCGGGGCGTGGACGTCGGCGCCAAGGCGGAGATCTACGCCCTGCTCGGCAGGGCGACCGAGCAGGGCATGGGGATCCTGCTCGCCTCCTCGGAGCTGGCCGAGCTGATCGGCGTGTGCGACCGGGTGGTGGTGCTCAGCGGCGGGCGCAGCGTGCGCGAGCTGGACACCCGCGCGGTCACCGAGGCCGACCTGCTCGCCGCGGCGATGGGCGAGTCCGAGGCGGTGCTGGCCGTGGAGGCGTCGTGACCACCGAACTGGCGCCACCGCGGCGGCGCGTCGAGCTGGTGTCGGCGATCTTCCGGTTCCAGAGCCTGTTCGGGCTCGTCGCCGTGTTCGTCGCGGCCGTGGCGTTCTCCCCGCGGCGCAACGGCGAGCTGGTGTTCCTCAGCAGCGAGAACCTGTTCAACGTGGTCCGCGCGGTGTCGGAGATCGGGATCATCGCGGTCGGCATGACGTTCGTGATCCTGATCGGCGGCATCGACCTGTCCGTCGGCGCGGTCCTCGGCCTCACCGCGGTCGGCTCCGCGGTGCTGATGGTGGACAACGACTTCGGCGTGCTGCCCACGGTCGTCATCGTGCTGCTCGCCGGGCTGGGCTTCGGCCTGCTGCAGGGCGTGGCGTCGGCCATGTTCGGCATCCAGTCGTTCATCGTCACCCTGGCCGGGATGCAGATCGCCCGCGGGCTGGCCAGGATCTGGTCCGGTGGGCAGGGCGTGGCGATCGCCTACGGGGACGGGCCGGGCGAGGCGCCGGTGGCGTTCTCGCTGCTCGGCGAGCGCACGTTCAATGGCCTCGTGCCGATCCCCGCGCTCATCTTCATCGTGGTCGCCGCGCTCGCCGTCGTCTTCCTGCGCACCAGTGCCTTCTCCCGGCACGTGTACGCCATCGGCGGCAACGAGAAGGCGGCGCGGCTGTCCGGGGTTCCGGTCACCCGGGTCAAGATCGCCGTGTTCGCGATCTGCGGGCTGCTCGCCGCCCTTGCCGGGATCATCCACGCCGGGCAGCTCAACCAGGGCAGCCCGAACGACGGGTTCGGCTACGAGCTGGACGCCATCGCCGCCGTCGTGATCGGCGGGACGAGCCTGTCCGGCGGGCGCGGCTCGGTGGTCGGCACCGTCGCCGGGGCGCTGCTGATCGGCGTGCTCACCAACATCCTGCGCCTGCACGGCGTGGACTCCAACATTCAGTTGATCATCACGGGTCTGGTCATCATCGTCGTCGCCGGCCTGCAGCAGCTACGACCGGGGGCCTGAGCGCTCGAGAGGAAGGGATTGGACATGCTACGTAGCCGCACCGCGGCCGTGCTCGCCGCGTGCGCCGTGCTCACCGGGACCGTCGCGTGTGGAACGACGAGTGAGAACTCCGGCCAGGCGCAACAGAACAACGGGGCGAGCAGCAAGTGCAAGGGGCCGGACGCCAAGTACACCATCGGGATGAGCCAGGCCAACCGGGCCGAGCCGTACCGGGAACGGATGGACGACGACATCCGCACCGCGGCCGCGAGCGTCCCGCAGTTCACCGTCGAGTTCGCCGACGCGCAGCAGGACAACTCGCGCCAGGTGTCCGATGTGGAGTCGTTCATCACCAAGCAGGTCGACCTGCTGATCATCAGCCCGAACGAGGCGACCCCGCTCACCGCCGTGGTGCAAGGCATACGACCGGGGCATCCCGGTGGTCGTGCTGGACCGCAAGGTGGACGGTGACGCGTACACCACCTGGATCGGGGCGGACAACGTCGAGATCGGGCGGGCGGCCGGCAGGTACGTCGCCGAGAAGCTGCTGCCCAACGGCGGCAAGGTCGGCGAGATCCGCGGGCTGGCCGGCTCCACCCCGGCCAAGGAGCGCGGCGACGGGTTCCGCGAGGCGATCGCCGGCAAGAACATCGAGATCATCGCCAGTGCGGACGGCGACTGGTTGCGGGAGAAGGGCCAGGCGCAGGCCGACGCGATGTTCAAGGCGCACCCGGACATCCAGGTGCTCTACTCGCACAACGACCCGATGGCCGAGGGCGCCTACCTGGCGGCGAAGTCGGCCGGCAGGGACCAGTCGATGAAGTTCATCGGGATCGACGCCCTGCCCATCCCGTCCGGCGGCATCAAGGCCGTCGAGCAGGGCCGGCTGTCGGCCACGTTCGTCTACCCGACCGCAGGCAAGGAGGCCGTGGAGACCGCCAAGAAGATCCTCGTCGACTGCCAGCAGGTGCCCAAGACCCAGACCCTGCAGACCCAGCTGATCACCAAGGAGAACGCGGCGGAGGTCTACGCCAAGGCCAATGGCTCATAGCTGAAGAGGAGGGTCGTGATGCGTGTCCGCTCCCTGCTCGGATCCGCAGTCAGTATGGTGTTGGTCGTCTTCGGGTTCGCCGCGGCGCCAGCGGGTGCGGCGGCGGCCGCACAGCCGAAGGGGGCGATGGCAGTCGTCGACAAGGGGCCGGTCGGCTGGGACGTCTACCGCCGGTGGGACCGGATGGCGGCCATGCGGCCGGGCGCGCAGACCCGGCAGTTCTCCAGCTTCGACCGCACGGGCGGCAACAACGACGGCTTCGACGGCACCTACTCGTGCCTGCGGCAGAGCGGCGATGGGTGCGTGATCGCCGAGCGGTCCGGTCCCGGGCAGATCGACTCGATGTGGTTCACCCGCGACTTCGGCTCGATGGTGCGCACCGGCCGGATCAAGGTCGAGCTCGACGGGATCACGGTGCTCGACGCCCCGCTGCAGGACGTGGTGGACGGCCGGCTCGGGGCGCCGTTCGTGTGGCCGCTGGTCGGCAACGGCGACGACACCGCGGGCGGCGCGGTGATCAAGGTGCCGATGCCGTACCGCGAGTCGATGCGCGTCACCACGGCGGCCAACCCGCTCTTCTACCACGTTACCTACCGGGAGTTCGCCGACGCCGACGGGGTGTCGACGTTCGACCCTCGCGACCCGGCGCAGGACGTCGTCGACCGGTTGCGCGCGTACGGGTTGCGCGATCCCAAGTCGCCCGCCGGGCCCGCTGTGTCCACTGTGGAGGATGCGCGGGCGGCGGGCAGCTGGTCGGTCGCGCTGGCGGGCTCGGGCTGGATCAACCAGGTGCGGGTCCGCATCCCGTCGGTGGTGGCCAGCCCCCGGGTCGGCGACGACGGGCGGGCGTTCGGCGCCGGCGGCTCGAGCACCTTCCGGATCGCCGTCGATCCCCGCAACCAGGGCGTGCGGATCAGCCGCCGGCTGGACCCGCACATCGGCCAGCAGCGGGCCCGGCTGATCGTGGACGGGCAGCAGGTCGGCACCTGGGACTCCGGCGCGGCGCAACCCATTGGCGGGTGGGCGAACCAAACCATCGAGGTGCCCGCCGCGCTGGCCGCGGGGAAGTCGCGGTTGTCCGTGCGCAACGAGTTCATCTCGTCCTCTTTGGACGTCAACGAGTTTCGCTACGACGTGCACAGCAGGGTCAACGGTGACTGGCTGCGCACCGATGTCGTGGACGTCGGTCCCGGTCACCCCGGTGACGAGCGCGCCCACGACTACGCCATCACCGCCCAGAACTGGCAGGGATACCGGGTCTTCCGCTACCCGGTGGACGCCGCCGAGCTGACCCGTTCCGATGCCGTGCTCGCCGGCGCGCGGCTGCGCATCACGTTCGACGGGCAGACCACCGTCGACGCACCGATCGGCGAGTTCTTCGGCGGCTCGGGCCTCGGCGAGTACGACACCCGCACCCTGATGTCCGCAATGGACACCGCGCCGGACGGCTGGTACACCTCGTGGTGGCCGATGCCGTTCGCCGAGTCCGCCACCGTCGCCCTTGTCAACGACAGCGGGGTGCCGATCGGCGACGTCTCGATCGAGGCCACCTTCGCCGCCGACCCCAGCGTCGGCGCGGCCCTGCGCGCCGGCGCGCTCGGCTACTTCCACGCCACCCACCAACCCATGGCGCACACGGTGGACGGTCGCGATTGGACGTTCCTCGAGGCGACCGGTCAGGGCGTGTTCTACGGCGTCACGCACACCATGCGCGGCGACATCCCGTCCGGCAACCGCCGCAACTACCTCGAGGGTGACGAGCGCGTCTATGTGGACGGCGCCCGCACCCCCACCCTGCACGGCACCGGCACCGAGGACTTCTACGAGTCCGGCTGGTACTTCCGCGACGGCACCACCTACACCATGCCCCTCGCCGGCAACCCCGCCTACGAGCTCGACGGCGACGGCTGCCGCTACGACTGCACCGGCGCGTACCGGTTGATGCTCGGCGACGCCGTGTCGTTCTCGTCCGCCCTCCGCTTCGACATCGAGCACGGCCCCGCCAACGACGCCCCCGCCTTCTACAGCTCGACCGCATACTGGTACGGCACCCCGGCTGTGCTGTTGACCGAAACCGACCTGCTCGACGTGTCCGACGACGCCAGCCGCGCCGCCCACGACTACCGCGCCACCGGCGAGACCCGCGCCGCGCTCCAGTCCACCTTCGAAGGCCGCAACGATCGGCTTCCGGTCAGCCACGGCGTCGCCTCGGCCACCGGACCCATCGAGTTCACCCTCACCACCCGCCGGGACAACGCCGGCGTCCGCCTGCTCCGCATGAGCGACCAAAGCACCGGCTACCAGCGCGCCGACGTGTACCTCGGTGACACTCTTGTCGGCGAATGGCTCCAACCCCTGGCCAACCCCCATTCCCGATGGTTGGAGGACACCTTCGAGCTCCCGGCCGCGCTCACCGCGGGCAAGTCCACCCTCGCCATCCGCATCGTCCCCAGTCCCGGCTCCCCACCCTGGTCAGCCGCCCAATACCGAGTTCTCACCCGGGCCGCGAACTAGCGTACGAACACCTGGAAGGCCAGCGCCGACCCGGACTTCGCGGCGAAATGACCCGCATCCTGCAGCTCTACGACACCACCGGCCGATGGGCGGGTGGGGTGTGTCGATGAGTTCGGGCCGCCGAACCTGCAACCCCGGCCCGGCAAGGGCTGGTTCCGCCGCGGGCAGCATCGTCACTGGCACTTCGTGCCGAACAGCGATCATGAGTCGAACCACGGTGACTGGTCGCCGCGACGTGAGTGCGCCTTAGGGCGTGAATTTCAGACCCAGGACACTCGATTCTTGGCCATATGGGAGAATTCCTCCCGCCAAGGTTCCCTGGAGGTTCGGCATGCGGCGGCGACCCGCACCGGTTACGGCCGCCGTCGTCGCGATTGCACTGGCCCTCGCCGGCAACGTGGCCACCAACACCATTCAGATTACGACCACATGGGGTCAACTGATGGCGTGGACGGTGGTCGCGTTGCTTGCAGTGGTCGTGGTCGTTGACACCGTGCGCGGTAAGGCGCGGTCTCAGGGTGAGAATCTGCACGCGATTGCCGAGGACCTCGCCGCCGTAGTCCGCAAACAATGGCAGGATGAGGCCGCTCACCGGGAGCTCAACGACCCGTATCCGTTACCGGTCCGGTGGCGACACGCCAATCCGGAGTTGTTCGCGGACTGGGCCGACGTGGAGCGGCTGGCCAAACATGGCGCAGGCTGGCCGCCACCGCACGCGTGGGCACGGTCAATGATCGACCTGGCCGGTGCGGACGGCGACTTGGCCGCGGTGTGGGAGAGCGTCCCCACCGGCCGCCTCGTCGTGCTCGGCGAGCCCGGAACCGGCAAGACCATGCTCCTCGTTCGCCTCGTCCTCGATCTCCTTGCGGTTGGGCGAAGACAGCCCGGCACCCCGGTCCCGATCCTGGTGTCCGTCGCCTCATGGGACCCCACCAGCCAAGATCTCTATGGCTGGCTCGCCGACCGCCTCGCCCTGGACTATCCCGCTTTGGGCCGCCGGTCCACCGAGGGCACCCTGGCACGGGCCATGCTTGACCGCGGATTGATCACGATGATCCTGGACGGCCTCGACGAAATCCCCGCGCCCGTCCGCGGCTCCGCCATCGCCGGAATCAACCAGGCAATCCGGCCCGGCCAACGACTGATCGTCAGCAGCCGCATCGACGCTTACCGCGAAGCCGTCCGCCCGCCATCAGGAATCGAAGTCACCCTTACCGGCGCAACCGGAATCCAGCTGTGCCCTCTGACCGCCCACGACGTGGTGTCCTACCTGCGAACCAGCGCTGGCGGCCCAGCCGGCGAGGAACGCTGGGACGACGTCGCAACCGCGCTCACCGGATCCGAACCGAGCGCGGCACAACAAGCCCTCGTAACGCCACTGATGGCCACCCTCGCCCGCACGATCTACAACCCACGAGCCGGAGAAGCCGTCACGTCCCTACCGCACCCGAGCGAGCTGCTCACGCGGACCTCACCTGCCGCCGTCGAACAACACCTGTTCGATGGCTTCATCCCCGCCGCCTACCGCCCGCATCCCAGCCACGCCGCCCGGTGGAACCCGGACCGAGCCCGGAAGTGGCTCGGGAACCTTGCCCATCATCTGGAGCACGACCACCACGGCACTCCCGACCTGGCCTGGTGGCGCCTGCACATCCGCCGCAACCCGATCCGACCGACCGCAGCGCACGTGCTGGCTATCGGATGCCTGGTCGCAGTGGTTGCCGGCTTGGCCGCCGCTCTCCTGCACCGCCTGTCCGCGAATTTGGCGATCGTCGCCGGGCCGCACGTCGGCGTCACCACCGCGCTGGCATACGGCATCGTCTTCTGGCTTACCGGACGCCTCAAGATCGCCCTGATCGCGGCGCTGATCGTGGGAATCGCCGCGGGGTTCACCGTCGGTCTCGGCTCAGACCTGGGGCTCGCCGGCCAGTCTCCCCTCAACATCGCCTTGGTGACCGGGCTCGCGGCCGGATTCACGCACCGACTCAGGGACAACGCACCAACCGGCCTCAGGGCGGGTTTCTGGGCCGGGGCCGCGGTCTGGGTGGCCTACCTGCTGTCCGGGGCCCTGATCATCTTGATCGGGACCGGCGACTGGTCGGGATTCACCGACTACGCACTGGCAGTGCTGACCGACGCGGTGAAGGCCGGCCTGTTGGTCGGTCTGGTCACCCGGCTGACCGCCGCCGTCACCGCCGCCGGCCGGATCCCCGGCTCACGCGTCACAGGAGTCATTGGTGGACTGCTGATCACCACTGTGACTGGACTGGCGGACGGCATCAGCGGCGGGCTCACGAGCTTCCTGGTGAACGGCCTGCGATATGGACTGGCCGCCGGACTGCTGATGGGCGTGACGACCTGGCTGGTCGTTGCGCTCACCGCCGGTCGGTTCGGTCCGGGAGGCGGCATGACCTCGCGTCCGCTCCTGGTGGGAACCCTCGCCGGGCTGGCATTCGGTCTTGCCGATGGGTTCAGGTATGCCTTCGACGCCAGCGACGGGACGATTTCCCGGTTCCTCGCCGCGCTTCTGGTTGGCACGCTGCGATCAGGTCTGACCGCCGGGTTGACTGTCGGTGCGGTAGCCGTGGTGACCAGTCGGTCGGTTCCGCGTCGCGGCACGCTCGTCTGGCCGCTGGTCGCCGGAGCCCTGGCCGGACTGGCGATCTTCGCTGTTGGCTGGCTGACCGAGGGGATACTGTACGGCGCTTCCCTCGATCCGAGATCGCGACTCGCCGAAGCCTTGTCCTATGGGTTGATCTATGCATCAACCATCAGCCTGGCTCGGTTCGCCAGAAGCGCCGGCGCACCTGCCTTGGTCGGTGCGGCGGTGGCTGGGGTCGGCTATGGACTGTTCTCCGTGGTTCTGAACTCGCCGAGTTACGGGCTGGCGACCGGCTTCGCCGTGGCGTTGGCGGTCGAGGTGGCGCGCCGGCTCACCACGGCGTCAGGCCCGGCTCAAAGTCCGAAGTGGACGATCGGGGGCCTGAGTCTCGCTGTACTTATGGGGAGTCTGGCCGGGATCACCGTCTGGTTCTACGGCGACATCGAGGGGGGCGTGACGGCCGGCGTTCTCGTCGCCGGAGCCGTCTGGCTCGTCTACGGGATCGATGTCCGGCCGGAGATCACGACCGTGCACGCTCCCGGCCGGGTGCTGACCAGGGACCGCAACACGTTCGCCGTTCTCAGCACGGCAATCGCGTTGGTGGTGGCCACCCTGTTCGCATTTGCTGCTTCCGAGGGTCAGGGTCATGGGTTCGATGCGCTGACCTGCTTGGTTGCGCTCGGTTATGGCGTGGCCGCCGGGACTCTAGTTGCGGCGGGCCGCTCAGCGTGGCCCAACTACTTCCTGGCCCTGTGCCGGTTGGCGCTGACCGGACGCGCCCCATGGCCGCTGATGGCGTTCCTGTCCGACGCCCACAGCCGACGCGGTGTCCTGCGCCAGAACGGTGCCACCTACCAGTTCCGCCACCTGTACCTGCAGCGTCGCCTCGCCGGAAAAGTCCATGAGACCCATGAACGGGCTGCCGTCGGATCTACTGGTGGTGGGAGCTGCCGCGGGCGATGAGGCGGGCGCCGAGGGTGGTGGTGGTCGGGGGGCGGTCGTTGTCGGCGATGCGGGCCAGGAGGAGTTGGGCGGCCACGGTGCCGATCTCGTAGGCGGGTTGGGCGACGACCGACAGCGGGGGGTCGACCAGCTCGGCCCACGGGACGTCGTCGAAGGCGATCACGCCGACGTCGGCGCCCGGGCGGCGGCCGTACTCGCGGAGGGCGGCCAGGACGCCGATGGCCATGGCGCTGTTGGCGACCAGGAGCGCGTCCGGGGGGTCCGGGTGGGCGAGCAGGTCGCGGGCGGCCTTGTGGGCGCCGGCGGCCTTGAACTCGGTGCGGCGGACCAGTCGCGGCGAGCCGCGGCGGCGGGCGGCGCGCAGCGCGTCGCGGTAGCCGGCGAGGCGGTCGTCGGCGGTGCGCACGCCGGCGGGGCCGGTGATGCAGCCGATGTTGCGGTAGCCCTGGTCGATCAGGTGCTCGGTGGCCTCCCGTGCGGCGAGGCGGGTGTCCACGAGCACCATGTCGCTGGTGCGGTCGGGCAGCGGCCGGTCGACGGCGACCACCGGGGTGCCGCGGGCGAGCAGCCGGTCGATGTTGATCGCGGTGGTGGGGGAGACGATCACGCCGGCGACCCGCTCCTGGATCGCCACGTCGAGGTAGCGGCGCTCCTTGTCGGCGTTCTCGTCGGAGTTGCACAGCACGACCGAGTAGCCGACGCCCTGGGCGATGTCCTCCACGCCGCGGGCGATCGCGGTGAAGAACGGGTTCTCGACGTCCGAGATGATCAGGGCGAGCACCGCGGTCTCCTGCCGGCGCAGGTTGCGTGCCGGACCGTTGGGCTGGTATCCGAGCTCCCGCGCCGCGTCCAGCACCCGGGCCACCAGCGCAGGGTCCACTGTGGACTTCCCGTTGAGCGCCCGGGACACGGTCGCGGTGGACACGCCGGCGCGGGCGGCAACGTCGTTGATGGTCGCCACGGACGCCTCGCTCTCGCCTATTGACACTCTGCGGGGTGCAGAATAGCTTCAGAGTAAACGATTACTCGACGTTCGCGAGCGATCGGCATGGGAGGGATCGTGGCCCGCATCGGCGTGATCAACATTTCGGACGGCCGGGACTACGTGCACCGGGGCATCGCCGACTTCATCCGGGCCAACGAGGACAAGCTGGTCGCCCGGCTGGAGGCGGCGGGCCATGAGGTGATCCGGGCGCCCGAGCCGGTGTCGACCAACACGCTGGCCACCTCGCTCGCCCGCCGGGTCGAGGCGGCCGGGGTCGACCTGACCGTGCTGCACTACTGCGTCTGGGCGTTCCCGCACTTCACCATGCTCGCCGCCGGCCAGCTCACCGGCCCGTTGCTGCTGCTGGCCAACATCGACCCGGTGCAGCCGGGCATGGTCGGCATGCTGGCCGCCGGCGGGGCGCTGGACCAGGTCGGCAGGGCGCACACCCGGCTGTGGGGTGACCCCGACGACACCGGGCTGATCGCGGCCATCGGGGTGCGGGCATCGGCGGCCGCCGCGGTCGCGGCGCTGCGCGGGCAGACGTTCGGCCGGATCGGCGGCCGGCCGATGGGCATGAACACGGCGGTGGCCAACACCGACCAGTGGCAGCGCCAGTTCGGCATCGACGTCGAGGAGATCGACCAGTGGGAGATCGTCCGGCGGACCGAGGCGGCCGACCCCGCCGAGAAGGCCGCGGCCCGGCAGTGGCTGGAGCGGCACACCACCGTGCACTACGACGGCGCCAAGCTCACGCCCGAGCTGCTTGAGCGTCAGGTCGGCTCGTACCTGGCGATGCGTGAGCTGATCGACGAGTGGAACCTGGACTTCACCGGCATCAAGGGCCAGCCGGAGCTCACCCAGTACTTCGCCACGATGGACATCGCCGAGGCGTTCCTCAACGACCCGTACGACTGGAACGGTCCCAAGGAGCCGCACGTGTGCGCCACCGAGGCGGACATGGACGGCGCGCTGACCATGCAGCTGCTCAAGCACATCTCCGGCACGCCGGTGCTGTTCGCCGACGTCCGGCACTACCACGGCGACCGGGACATCTGGGATCTGTGCAACTCCGGGCAGCACGCCACCTGGTTCGCCGCCCGCAGCGACGACCCGGCGGAGAACCTGGCGCGGGTGCACCTGTACCCGGAGGTGTTCTTCTTCCCCGCCGGCGGGGCGTCCGTGCATCATGTCGCCGCCCCGGGGCGGATGACGTTGGCCCGGCTCACCCGGCACGACGGCCGGTACCGGTTGCAGCTGATGCTTGGCGAGTTCGAGAACTACGACGACGCCACCACCGAGGCCCTGATGAAGATGTCCACTCCGGAATGGCCGCACGCGTTCGCCCGGCTGGACGCGCCGGCCGAGGTGTTCCTGTCCCGGTTCGGCGCCAACCACATCCACGCGGTGCCCGGAGACCGGCGCCCCGAGCTGCGCGCGGTGTGCGAGCTGCTGGACGTCACGCTGGACGAGTTCGCCCGGTGAGCGGAGCTTGCAGAGCGAACCAGCCGACACTGCCCCGTCGCCGAGCTTGCGAGGCGACGGGGTCTCCCATCACCGAGCTTGCGAGGTGATGTCTTGAGCGTGCTCATCGGGATCGACATCGGCACGGCCAGCTCCAAGGGCGTGCTGGTGTCCGAGCACGGCAAGGTGCTGGCAAGGGCGAGCCGTCCACATGAGACGTCCAGCCCACATCCCGGCTGGTTCGAGCACGACGCGGAGTCGGTGTGGTGGGCCGACTTCCTGGCCCTGGCCGGCGAGCTGATGTCCGCGGTGGACGGTCACGATCTTGCCGGACTGGCCGTGAGCGGGATCGGGCCGTGCCTGCTGCCGGCCGACGCCTCCGGGCGCCCGCTTCGCCCGGCCATTCTGTACGGAGTGGACACCAGGGCGGCCGCCGAGATCGCGGAGCTGACCGAGGAGCTCGGGGCCGGGGAGATCCTGCGCCGCGGCGGCACCCCGCTGTCCAGCCAGGCGATCGGGCCCAAGATCCGGTGGCTCGCCCGGCACGAACCGGAGATCTACCGGCGCACCGAGCGGCTCCTGATGGCCAGCTCGTACCTGGTGCACCGGCTGACCGGCCGCTACGTGCTCGACCACCACTCGGCGAGCCAGTGCGACCCGATGTACGACCAGAACGCGCTGGGCTGGGCGGACGACTGGGCGGCGCGGGTCGCGCCCGGGATCCGGCTGCCGTCCCTTGCCTGGCCCACCGAGGTGGTGGGCACCGTCACCGCCGAGGCGGCCCGGGAAACCGGTCTGCCGCAAGGACTTCCGGTCACCGCCGGCACCGTCGACGCCTGGGCGGAGGCGGCCAGCGTTGGCGTGCGGGCGCCGGGCGACGTGATGGCCATGTACGGCACCACGATGTTCCTGATCCAGGTCCTGGCGCAGGGTCGGCCGGATCCCGGGCTGTGGACCACGAGCGGCGTGTTCCCCGGCACCCGGACCCTCGCCGCCGGCATGGCGACCTCCGGCGCGCTCACCGACTGGCTCCGCCGCCTCGTGGGCGCCGACTTCGCCACCCTGGTCGCCGAGGCCGCCGAGGTGCCGCCCGGCAGCCGCGGCCTGCTCGTGCTGCCCTACTTCGCCGGCGAGCGCACCCCGATCTTCGACCCGTCCGCGCGCGGCATGATCGCCGGTCTCACCCTCGCCCACGGCCGGGCCGAGCTCTACCGAGCGGCACTCGAAGGCATCGCCTACGGGGTGCGCCACAACCTCGAGGTGATGCGCGCGGCCGGCGGCGCCCCCCCCCGACTGGTCGCCGTCGGCGGCGGCACCCAGGGCGGACTGTGGACCCAGATCGTGTCCGACGTCACCGGGCTTGCCCAACAGGTGCCGGCCGAGACCATCGGCGCGTGCCTCGGCGACGCCCTCCTGGCCGCCCTCGCCGTGGGCATCGACGTGGACCATGAGGCCTGGAACCCCACCGCGCACACCGTCCGCCCCGACCCCGCCCGGACCGCCCACTACGAACCCTTCTACCGCCACTACCGCGACCTCTACCCGGCGACCATGAACGTCGCCCACTTCCTTGCCGCGCAACAACTCGCGGCCGACGGGTAGCTATCCGTTCCACCGGGTGAGGGCGGTGGCGATGGGGGTGCGGAGCCGGGTGGCGGGGGTATGGGTGGGGTGCCAGGTGCAGGCCAGGCCGATACCGCAGACCTGGGCGGTGGCGAGGATCTGGCGGATGGTGTCGGTGACCTCGGTGATGCCGGGGCCGGCGGGGGCGGGGTAGCGGAGGCCGGGAAGCTCGAGCGGGTCGACGATGTCGAGGTCGACGTGGAGGTAGAGCGGGCCGGGCGGCAAGGTGCGGGGGGCGTCGGCGAGGGGGACGTGGCGGATGGCGGACGTGCCGAGGTAGTCGGCTTCTGGCGGGTCGAGATCGCGGGCGTCGACCAGGACGATGCGGTGCTCGGGGACGGGGCGCAGGCCGAGGGCGTTGGCGATCAGGTCGGGGCGGTAGCCGGCGAGGATGCGCAGCGGGAGGCCGCCGAGGTACCCGGACGTGGTGGTCTCCAGGGTCTGGACGTCGCCGTGGGCGTCGAGCCACACGATGGCCGGGTCGAGGCCGGAGCGTTGCAGGCCGGCCACGGTGCCGAGGGCGGTGACGCAGTCGCCGGAGATGACGACGGGGTGAGGGGATTCGCGGACGGCGGCGGCGACGGCGCCCTGCAGCGCGGCGAGGCGGGACCAGGCGTCGCCCTCCGGGAGGGGCGCGGTCACCGTCCTATCCGGATGCAGCGGGACGTCGAGGGTGGGAAGGTGCTCGTCGAGGTGGTAGGGGACCAGGATCCGGGTTGTCACGCCCGCGACGGTAGTCCCGGGGCAGCCGAGAAATGCGGGGTGCTCGGTGCAACGCGCGGTCGGGGTGGCACCGTCCTTGCCGCATGAAGCGGGATAGATCGTGGTGGCTGCGGATCGCGGTGCCGGTGGTCGCGGTGGCGGCGCTGGGTGTGGGGGTGGCGGGACCTCGGTTGTTCGGTGACGGGGCGCCGACCGAGCCGACGGACCGGGTGGGGGCCGAGGGCATCAGCCTGGTGGCGTACGACAGTTGCGACGCGGCGCTGCGCGAGCTGCGGGGCAGGACCCTGCCGCTGGTCGGGCCCTACGGGCTGTGGGGCGAGGAGCACCTGTACTCCGCGGAGGACGCGGACGCGGCGCCGCCGATGGCGCCCGGGGCGGCCGGTGCACCCAAGGCGGCGGCCGGGGCGGGCGAGCGGAACGCGGCGCCGGCGCCCGGGGCCGCGGCGGGCGAGGCCGGTCCGCAGACGCAGCAGGCGCCGAGCCATTCCACCACGAACACCCATGAGCGGGGCGTCGACGAGCCCGACCTGGTCAAGACCGACGGGCGGCGGGTGGTCACGGTCGCCGACGGGCGGCTGCGGATCATCGACGTGGCCACGCGCGCGGTGACCGGGCGGCTGGACCTGCCCGGCGGCAGCCCGGCGACCCAGCTGCTGATCCACGGCGACCGGGCGCTGGTGATGACCGCCGCCGTCAGCACGTTCCGGGAGAAGCCGACCGTGCCGCCCGGCGATTCGGGTTACGGATCGCAGCTGGTGCTGGTGGATCTGGCCGCCGCCAAGGTGATCGGCACCCTGGGGGTGGAGGGCAGCTACCTGGACGCCCGCCAGATCGGGCCGGTGGCCAGGGTGGTGGTGCGCTCCGGGCCGCGGCTGGAGTTCGTGTACCCGGACGGGGCGCGGTCCGAGTCCGAGGCGCTGTTCCGCAACCTGGAGATCGTCAAGACGTCGTCCATATCGGACTGGCTGCCGAGGTACGAGCTGCAGCGGAACGGAAAGCGGGAGTCGGGTCAGCTCGTCGACTGCACCGCGGTGAGCCATCCGGAGAGCTACACCGGCACGTCGATGCTGACCGTGCTCACCATCGACCTGACCCGCGAACTCGGCGTCGGCGACCCGGTGTCCATCGTGGCCGATGGGGACACGGTGTACGGCACCGGAACCAGCCTCTACGTCGCCGACGACCACACCCCGCACGCGGTCACCGGGTTCGGCATCATGCCGAATCGGAGGAGCCCGGTGCCGGTCCCGGCGCAGCGGACCGAGGTGTACCAGTTCGACATCTCCGGGCCGGGCAAGCCGGTCTACGTCGCGTCCGGCGGCGTCGACGGCACGCTGCTCAACCAGTACTCGCTGTCGGAGCACGCCGGCCACCTGCGGATCGCCACGACCGTCGGCGAGCCGGGAACGTGCTGCAGCGACCAGGTCAAGTCGGAAAGCGTGGTCACCGTCCTTGCCCGCAGGGGCGAGGAGCTGGCGACCGTGGGCCGGATCGGCGGTCTCGGCGTCGGGGAGCGGATCTACTCGGTCCGGTTCATGGGTCCGGTCGGCTACCTGGTCACCTTCCGGCAGACCGATCCACTGTACACAGTGGACCTATCGGACCCGGCTCGGCCGCGCGTGGTGGGGGAGTTGAAGATCACCGGGTACTCGGCGTACCTGCATCCCGCCGGGGACGGCCGGCTGATCGGCGTCGGGCAGGAGGCCACCGAGCAGGGCCGGCGCACCGGCACCCAGATCTCCCTGTTCGACACCGGCAACCTGGCCAACGTGCAGCGGCTGGCGCAGCACCAGCTCCCGGGTGGAATGTCCGAAGTGGAGTTCGACCCGCACGCGTTCCTGTACTGGCCGGAGAAGGGCCTCGTCGTCGTGCCGGTCATGCCGACCTGGCGGGACAAGCCTGCCGCGCCGAGGTCCGGCGCCCTTGTGTTGCGACTGACCGGCGACGCGTTCACCGAGGTCGGCATGGTGTCGCATCCGGTGGACCAGCACGGCTACCCGGACGGATCGGTGCGCCGCGCGCTGGTGATCGGCGCGGACCTGTGGACCGTGTCCGGCGCCGGTGTCATGGTCAACGACCTCGACCGGCTTGGCCAGCTGGCCTGGATCCCGTTCAACTGAACGCAGCCGTCGTGAGTCTTTTCTGGGGTTATAGCACCAGAAAAGACTCACGACACCGGGGTGTCAGCTGCCGACGTCGATCACGATGCGGTGGGGTGCGGTGAGGACGAAGACCCGAACCCATGACTGGTACCGGGTGCCGATGCCGATCGACAGGTGGGCCTCGAAGTCGCCGGTGAGCCCGACGGCCATGACGTTGCGGAGGTTGCGGGTGCGGAACTTCTCCGGACCGAGGTAGGTCTTGGTGTAGTTGTCGTCGAAGGCGCGCGCGGGCGTCGAGACGACGTTGAGGAAGTGCTCGCCGGTGAGCCAGAAGATCTCGCCCGTCGGGTCCTGGATCAGCTCGTCGACCCAGGTGTGGCTGACGTCGGGTCTGGGCCCGTCGGTCAGGTCGAGCACGATCCGGTCGAAGCCGGAGTTCAGGCCGGTACGGATGTTCGTCAGGGAGGCCACGGGCACCGCGGAGGTGGACGAGGCCGGGGTGGCGGCGACGAGCGTGCCGATCAGCGTGATCAGGATGGCGAAGCAGGCGGTGAGCCCGCGGGTGAGTGTGGTGGTCATCAAGTGACCTCCTGCCGGGAGTAGTGCCGTGAGGGTTCCCAGCGCCGGGTTGCTTAACGAGACGTCTCGGCGTGGCCGGGGTTGCGCGGACAGATAATTTGGCGACGAAATATGGCTGCCGTAGGGTGGCGGCATGGACCTGTCGCATCCGGACACCGTCGACGAGGCGTTGGTGACCCGGATGGCGTTTCTGGTCAAGCACCTCAGGCGGGTCAAGGAGCGCGGCCTGGCCGCGTACGCGCTGCAGGACTTCGAGTACTCGACGCTGCAGGCGCTGGCCGCACGCAACGGCCGGGCGGCGCCGTCGGAGTTGGTCGCGGACCTGCGGGTGTCGCCGGCGGCGATGACCGGGCGGCTGGATACGTTGGAGCGGCGGGGGTTCGTGCGCCGCCGGCAGTCCGCTGTGGACCGTCGGCGGGTGGACGTCGAGCTCACCGAGGACGGGTACGACGCCTGGCGTGCCGCGATAGACGTCGTGGGGCGCGAGGAGAACCGGATACTCGGGACGCTGTCGGCGGCCGAGCGCAGGCAGCTGTCCGATCTGCTGCACCGGTTGCTCGTGGTCGCGGAGACGCCGGCCGACTCGCCATGACCCGGGGCGCGGCCGAGCCGACGGTGCACGCCGAGGGCGCCGACCCGCGCCGCTGGCGGGCCCTCGTGGTGACCCTGACCGGCGGGTTCATGGTGCTGCTCGACGTCACGATCGTCACGGTCGCGGTGCCGTCGATCCAGCGCGGGCTGGGCGCGTCGGCCGCCGGGGTGCAGTGGGTGGTCTCCGGCTACCCGCTCATGTTCGGGCTGGTGCTGGTCGCCGGCGGGCGGCTGGGCGACGCGTTCGGGCGGCGGCGGATGTACCTGATCGCGCTCACCGCGTTCGTGCTGACCAGCGCGCTGGCCGGGGCGGCTCCGACGCTGGCCCTGCTGGTGCTCGCGCGGCTGCTGCAGGGCATCACCGGCGGGCTGATCACCCCGCAGAACGCCGGGCTGATCCAGGACCTTTTCCGCGGCGCCGAGCGGGGCCGGGCGTTCGGGCTGCTCGGCGCCACGATCGGGCTGTCCACCGCGGTGGGCCCGGTGCTCGGCGGCCTGATCATCGACGCCTTCGGGGAGCAGCACGGCTGGCGCTGGGTGTTCTTCGTCAACGTGCCGATCGGCGCGCTCGCGCTGGTGCTCGCCGCCCGGCTGGTGCCGCGGGCGGACCGGCGCCCCGGGCGTTCGGAGATCGACGTCGCCGGCATCGTGCTGCTCGGGCTTTCCGTGCTGTGCGTGCTGTTTCCGGTCGTGCAGTCGGACAGCGGCGGGCTGCGCCGGCTGTGGTGGATGTTCCCCCTCGCCGTCCCGCTGGTCGCGGCGTTCGTCTGGTGGCAGCGGCGCCGGGTGGCCGGGGGACGGGCGCCGCTGCTGGACTTCCGGCTGGTCACCGAGACGGCCGGGTACCGGTCCGGGGCGGTGCTCGCCACGGTGTACTTCGCCGGGTTCAGCGGGGTCTGGCTGGTCTTCGCGCTGTACTTCCAAATTGGACTGGGACTCTCGCCGCTGGAGTCCGGGCTCGCGGTGACCCCGTTCGCGCTCGGCTCCGCGGTCTCCTCGGCGATCGGCGGCCGGTTGGTCAGCCGCTTCGGACGGTGGGTGACGGTCGCCGGGCTGGCCACGGTGGCCGTGGGCTTCACGGCGGTCGCGCTGATCGTCCGGGTCGCGCCGGCGGCGACGGTTACCGCGTGGACGCTGGTCCCGATGCTGATCTCCGGCATCGGCGGGGGCGCGGTGATCTCGCCGAACACCACGCTCACCCTGGCCAACGTGCCGACCCGGATGGCCGGGGTGGCCGGCGCGCTGACCCAGACCGGGCAGCGGATGGGCGCCGCGCTGGGCACGGCCCTGCTCGCGGCGGTTTACCACGCCCTCGGGATCACTCCCGCGCTGCTCTGCGCGGTGGGCCTGGTGATGGTGGCGTTGGTCCTCGCCCTCCGCGAATTGAGTTGGAAAGTTTCCGCGACATAACCTTTGCCATTTGGTTGGTAACTATTACGCTACCGATCGTCATCCCAGGTACCACCCCTGCAGCCCGGGAAGGAACGATCATGCGGACAGCCCTGCTTCGCTCCCTCGTCGCGCTCGTCGCCGCGGCACTCGCCCTGGTCATGGCCACCGCCACGGCCCAGGCGTCGGTCAAGGACAAGGAAATCGACCCGGTCTTCGACAACCCGGACGGCGACGTCACGATCATGGTCACCAAGCTGACCCACGCGCAGGCCACATCCCGGCTGCGCGCCGCCGGGATCACCTGGTCGTCCAGCGGGAACTGCAGCGACCGCAACAATCCCACGTGCACGTCGTTCGAGCAGGTGAACCTCACGACGATCCAGGGCGCCGAGACGCTCAAGTCGGCGAGCGGCTGCGCGCTCAACATCACCGGCGGCACCGAGACCGGCCACGCCAGCGGCACCTACAGCCACTGGAACGGCTACAAGCTGGACTACAGCCTGTACTCCTGCGTCGGCAACTACATCCGCAGCCGGTTCACCTACATCGGCGGCAACAAGTGGCGCTCCGGCTCCGGGAACATCTACTTCCTGGAGAGCAACCACTGGGACGTCACGTACTACAACTGCGGCGGCTGCTGAGGCTTCCACCTGATCGGAAGGTGTTTGATCCCGTTCTGGAAGTTGGACCGCAGCCGGACCGGTTCGCCGGCCAGCTCGACCTCGCCGAGCAGATCCAGGACGGCGTCGAACATGGCGCGCATCTGCACCCTGGCGAGGTGCGCGCCGAGGCAGAAGTGCGGGCCGTGGCCGAATGTGAGGTGGTCGTTGGGGAACCGGTCGGGACGGAAGGAATCCGGGTCGTCGAAGGCGTGCTCGTCGCGGTTGGCCGAGGAGAACCAGACCACCACCTTGTCGCCGGCCCGGATCCGCACCCCGGCCAACTCGGTGTCCATTGTGGCCGTTCGGCGGAAGTGCATGACCGGAGTCCACCAGCGCAGCATCTCCTCCACCGCGTGCGGCAGGAGCGACCGGTCGGCACGAAGCGTGCGCTGAACGTCCTTTGTGGACATTAGGGCCAGCAGGCCGCCGGGCAGGCCGTTGCGCAGGGTTTCGTTGCCCGCCACGGAGAACAGCCAGAACAGGTTCTCGAACTCTTCGATGCCGACCCGGCCGCCGTCGGCGTCGACGTGGTGCATCAGGTTGCTCATCACGTCGTCGCCGGGGTTGCGCCGCTTGTACTCGCCGAGCGCGTTGGCGTACGCGTAGAGGTCCGGCATCCCTTCCCTGGTACGGGGATCCGGCATGCGGCCGGCCGGGTCGGGTCGTGGCCGCAGCCTGAGCGCCCGCCTGGCCAGCTCGGTGGAGCCGGCGGCGTCGGCGTGCGCGCTGACGGCGTACTCCGGGTCCTGGTAGCCGATCACCCGGTTGCTCCAGTCGAACATCAGCCACCGGTCCTGTGCGGGGACGCCGAACACCTCGGCCAGGGTGAGCAGCGGCAGGTCCGCCGCCACCTCCTTGGCGAAGTCGCACTCACCCCGCGGCGCGACGGCCGCGACCAGCTCCCGGGCCCAGCCGGCGATCCTGGCCTCCAGCCGGGCGATCGCCCGTGGGGTGAACGCCCTGGTCAGCAAGCCCCGCAGGCGCGAGTGCTCCGGCGGGTCGAGGTTGAGCATCATCCTGCGGACGTAGGCAAGCGCCGCCGGCGTGGCCGGGTCGCGGATCTGGGTGGCGCCAAGCTGCGAGGAGAACACCCGCGGATTGCGCAGCACCCGCTTGACGTCGGCGTGCCGCAGCACCGCCCAGAACCCCGGCCCCGCCGGCCAGTCGTCGACCGCGGGCTCGTCCATCCAGACCACCGGGGTGTCGCGGCGCAGCCGGGCCAGCGCCTCGTACGGGACGCCGTGGACGTAGGTGTCGGGGTCGACGATCGTCCCGGCGTCGCTGGACATGCCCGCCATTCTGGCAAGATTCGCCGTCGTGAGCGGAGCTTGCGGAGCGAGCCATGGGCACTGCCCTGGCGCCGAGGTACGAGGCGCTGGGGTTCGCCGGCACCGGGGAACGAGGTGATGGCGTGAGTGTGTACGTGGCGGGTGGCGGCGACGGCGAGCCGGTGCTGCTGCTGTTGCACGGGCTGGGTGCGACCGGCGCGGTGTGGGACGGGTTGGCCGAGCTGCTGCCCGGGCACTGGCCAGGCGCCTGGGTGATCCCGGACCTGCCGGGCCACGGCCGGTCGGACCGGCTGCCGCGCTACTCCATGGGCGCCATGGCGGCGGCCGTGGCCGAGGCGGTGGAGCCCGGCCGGCGGGTGGTCGTGCTCGGCCACTCGCTGGGCGGCGCCGTCGGCCTCGCGCTGGCCAGCGGCTGGTTCGGGGTGGACGTGGTCGCGGTGTGCGGGCTGGGGATCAAGGTCCGCTGGTCGGCCGACGACCTGGCCAAGGCGGCGCAGGTGGCGGCCCGGCCCGGCCGGGTGTTCGGCTCCCGCGCGGAGGCCGCCGAGCGCGCGCTGCGCGTCGCGGGCCTGACCGGCCTGGCGTCACCGGACTCGCCGGTGCTCGACTCCGCCGTGACCGAGGCCGACGGGGGCTGGCGGCTCACCCTGGACCCGGCCGCGTTCGGCGTCGGCGCGCCCGCCATGACCGGCCTGCTGCGGGCCTGCCACGGTGAGGTGATCCTGGCGGCGGGCGAGCACGATCCCATGTCACCGCGGGAGCACCTGGCCGATCTGCTGCCGGATCCGGTGGTGCTGCCCGGTCTCGGGCACAACGCCCACGTCGAGGACCCGGCCGCGCTGCTGCCCGTCCTGGACCGCCTCCATGGCTGAGCTGCACGTCTGCTTCGTGTGCTCGGGCAACATCTGCCGGTCGCCGATGGCCGCCCTGGTGTTCACCGAGCACCTGCGCCGCGCCGGCCTCGACCACCTGGTGCGGGTGACCAGCGCCGGCATCGGACCCTGGCACGTGGGGGATCCCGCCGACTCCCGGGCGCGGCGCACGCTCGCCGAGCACGGCTACCCGACCGAGCACGTGGCGGCCCAGGTCGGCGAGCGGCACCTGGACGCGGACCTGTTGCTGGCCATGGACTCCGGGCACGAGCACGCGCTGCGGGACCTGCTCGAGCACCAGGGTTCGGACGCCGACCGGGTGCGCCTGTTCCGCTCGTTCGACCCGTCCGCGGTGGGCGATCTGGACATCCCGGACCCGTACTACGGCGGCCGGCGCGACTTCACCACGGTGCTGGAGATGATCGAGTCGACGATGCCGGGGCTGCTGGACTGGGTCCGGCGGCGCCTCGACCGGTGACCGCGCATCCGGCGGTGGCCGCGGTCGCCGCGCTCACCGGCCGGGCCGCGGCGTCGGCCCGGCCGCTCGGCGGGCACCTGTTCGTCGTCGAGCTCGTCGAGGGCGGTGCTCTCGTGGCGAAGCGGCATTCCGATCCGAGAGCAGTGCTCGCGGAGGTGACCTCGCTCGAATGGCTGGCCGCGGCGTCAGCCGTTCGAGTGCCCGCGGTGCTCGGCTCCGACCAGAACTGGATGATCATGGAGCGGGTCGACGACGGGCGGCCCAGCGCCGGGGCGGCGGAGGCGCTCGGGCGCGGTCTCGCCCGCCTGCACCGGGCCGGCGCGCCGGCCTTCGGCGCGCCGCCACCCGGCGGTCCGGTCGACGCCTACATCGGCAACGCGGCCATGCGCAACGAGCCGGGCGCGGACTGGCCGTCCTGGTACGCCGCCCACCGGGTCGAGCCGTACCTGCGGCGGGCGGTCGACGGCGGCCTGCTCGACGCGGCCGGCGCGCGCGCCATCGGCACGGTCTGCGAGCGGATCACCGAGCTCGCCGGCCCGGTCGAGCCACCGGCCCGGCTGCACGGCGACCTGTGGTCGGGCAACGTGCTGTGGGCCGGGGAGGCCTGGCTGATCGACCCGGCCGCGCACGGCGGGCACCGGGAGACCGACCTGGCCATGCTGCAGCTGTTCGGCTGCCCGCACCTGGACCGGGTGCTCGGCGCGTACCACGAGACCGCGCCGCTGGCCGCCGGCTGGCGCGCCCGGGTGCCGCTGCACCAGCTGTTCCCGCTGCTCGTGCACGTGGTGCTGTTCGGCGGCGGCTACCCGGCGCAGGCGGTCGCCGCGGCCAGGGCGGCGCTGGCGCTCAGTTGACGCTCAGCAGGTCCACCACGAAGATCAACGTCTCGCCGGGCTTGATCACGCCGCCGGCGCCCCGGTCGCCATAGGCCAGGTGCGGCGGGATGACCAGCCGGCGCCGGCCGCCCACCTTCATGCCCGCGACGCCGCGGTCCCAGCCCGCGATCACCTTGCCCCCGCCGAGCGGGAAGGTGAACGGCGCGCTGCGGCTCCAGGACGCGTCGAACTCCTTGCCGGTCGTGTGCGACACGCCGACGTAGTGCACGGTGACGGTGCTGCCCGGCTTAGCCTCGGCGCCCTGGCCGACCGTGATGTCCTCGACGACCAGATCGGCCGGTGGCGCGCCCTCCGCGCGGTCCACGGTGGGCTTCTCGAGTGCCATGCGGTCTCCTGTCTCGTGACGACGGTCGGGTAAGACCTTAGGAGCGGACGCGAGGCCGCGGGTGGGCGGGTGGGACGGCCTTGCGGGAGCGACCCGAGGACCAAGAGGGGCGTGCGTGTGCTCCGAATCACTCCCACGCAGTGCCACTCCCGCGGCACACAGAGTCACGAGGGGGCGGCGCGCCACCCGGTCGTGGGGATCGGATGACCCTAAACATCTTGAATCGTGCTTACAAGGGCCTTGAGGGTCTGGAAATTCTGGGGTTTGACCCTCACACTCGGGGCCATGACCTCTAGTCCGGTTTGAATGCCAGGTAAGGCCGGCCGGTCCGCTTGAGCGGGGTGATCGACCATGTTGAGCAGTGTTCCCTTAATCGAGAATGTCTGGGATTCGGTCGGCGGTTGGGTCAAGGGGATTCTCATAGCGCTTGCTTCCGTGGCCCTCCTGGCCAAGAGCGTCAAGTACGTGCACCAGGACGAGCTGGGCCTTCGGCACTTCCGTGGCCGGGTGCGGGCAACGGCCAAGCCAATCATGCCGGGATGGGCATTCCACGTGCCATTCGTGGGCGGCGTCAAGAAAAAGTCCGCCCTGCCGCAGACCTGGCAGCTCGGGGTGCTGGTGCCCAAAGACGGGCGCACCTGGGACGCCAACTACTCCATCACCTTCGTGGTGAACCCGAACCGGCTGTACCAATCCTGGTTCGGGCACCAGGACCCGGACGAGTACCTCCGGACCGCGTGCACGTCGCTGCTGTGGCACACGCTCAAGGAGTCGCCGCTGCCCCCGGACCTCGTCGACCACCACGAGGTGGAGCGGCAGGTGCTCGAGCCGGCCGCCAAGGCGCTCGAGCTGATCGGGGTGACCCTGCTGGAGCTTCGGCACCGGTGGACCGCGGAGACCACCGCGTCCCAGCTCGGCAGCGCCATCAAGGAGGCCCGCCCGGACGCCGCGGTCGCCACGGTCGCCGCCGTCAACGGCAACGGCCACGGCTCCATCCTGCTGCCCGAGGGCGCCTGACGGGTTCGTGCCGCTCCGGTAGCGTGCCCGCGTGCATCCCGCGCTTGAACCGCTGAACGCTCTCATCGGCGAGTGGAACGTGGAGGCCTCGGTCGACGGGCAGCCCGTGGCTCGCAGCCACATGGTCAGCACGTGGCTCGACGGCGAGGCTTTCCTGGTGCAACGCACCCACAGCGAGCCGCCGCTGCCGACAACGCCGCAGGTGTGGATCGACAACAATCCGCTCCCGGCCACCACGATCACCGGTCTTGACGACGCGGCCGGCACCTTCACCCAGCTCTACGCCGACGCCCGCAACGTCTCCCGGGTCTACCGGCTGACCCTCACCGACGGAGCCCTACGAATCTGGCGCGACGCCCCCGGCTTCAACCAGCGCTTCACCGGCACGGTCACTGACACCGCCATCACCGGCGCCTGGGAGATGTCGACCGACGGCACCACGTGGGCGAAGGACTTCGATCTGGTCTACACAAAGGTGATTTGACGCGCCGGAGAATCACCCGCACAGCGGTGGACTGTCGCTCGTCTGGACGTCGCCGGAACGGGGCGCCGGGTGCGAGGGTCGGACGCATGCAGGCGTTCCGGTTGCCCGAGTTCTACCAACCGTATCCGGCCCGGCTGAACCCGCACGTGGAACGGTCGCGCGCGCACAGCATGGCGTGGTCGCGCCGGATGGGTCTGCTGGACGTGCCGAAGCCCGGCGGCGGGGTGGTGTGGGACGAGGCGGCGCTCGCGGCGATGGACTACGCGCTGATGTGCGCCTTCACCCATCCGGACTGTGCCGGCCCGACGCTGGACTTGATCACCGACTGGTACGTGTGGGTGTTCTTCTTCGACGACCACTTCCTCGACTATTTCAAGTACACGCGGGACATCCAGGGCGCCAAGGCGTACCTCGACCATCTCGAGCTGTTCATGAGCGCCGACGGGCAGGAGCCGCCCGAGCCGACGAACCCGGCCGAGACCGCGCTGAAGGACCTGTGGGAGCGGACCGTGCCGAGCATGTCGGCGGGCTGGCGGCGGCGCTTCATCACGAGCACGCACAACCTCATGGTCGAGTCGATGTGGGAGCTGAACAACATCGAGCGCGGCCGGATCGCCAACCCGATCGAGTACATGCAGATGCGGCGGCGGGTCGGTGGGGCGCCGTGGTCGGCCAACCTGGTGGAGTTCGCCGTCGGCGCCGAGGTCCCGGACGACCTCGCCGAGACGAGGCCCATGCGGGTGCTCGCGGACACCTTCGCCGACGCGGTGCACCTGCGCAACGACCTGTTCTCCTACCAGCGCGAAGTTCGGGAGGAGGGGGAGAACGCCAACGCGGTGCTGGTCATCGAGCGGTTCCTGGACTGCCCGACGCAGCAGGCCGCCGAGATCGTCAACGAGCTGCTGACCTCCCGGCTGCAGCAGTTCGAGAACACCGCGCTGACCGAGGTCCCCGGGCTGGTGGTCGAGCGGGCCGTCGCCCCGCACGAGCAGCTGGCGATCGCGGCGTACGTCAAGGGTCTGCAGGACTGGCAGGCCGGCGGGCACGAATGGCACATGCGGTCCAGCCGGTACATGAACGACGGCGCCCTCGGTGGGCCGAGCGGCCTCGGCGCCTCGTCGCTGCCGTCCCGGCTGGGGCTGCGGCGCCGGTTCCGGCAGCAGTCCCACACGCCGTTCCAACCGGTCGGCCACCTCCCGGTGCCGGACCTGTACATGCCGTACCAGTTCCGGACCAGCCCGCACCTCGGCGAGGCGCGCCGGTACGCGCCCGGCTGGGCGCGCCGGATGGGCATGTTCGACCCGGTGCCGGGCCTTGCCACCGGCGCGGTGTGGGACGAGCGGCGGTTCATCGGGTTCGACTTCCCGCACTGCGCCGCGATGATCCACGCCGACGCGGGTCCCGAGCAGCTCAAGCTCTCCTCGGACTGGCTGGCCTGGGGGACCTACGGCGACGACTACTTTCCCGTGGTGTTCGGCACATCCCGCAACCTGGCCGGGGCAAAGCTGTGCGTGGAACGACTTGCGGCGTTCATGCCGCTGGATGCCGGGCCCACGCCGCCGGCGCTCAACCCGATCGAGCGGGGCCTTGCGGACCTGTGGCGGCGCACGGCCGGGCCGATGGCCGAACCCGCGCGGGCGCAGTTCCACGCCGCCGTCGAGCGGATGACGTCGAGCTGGCTGTGGGAGCTGGCCAACCAGGCGCAGCACCGGGTGCCGGACCCGATCGACTACGTCGAGATGCGCCGCCGGACGTTCGGCTCGGACATGACGTTCAGCCTCGCCCGGCTCGCCAACTGGGAGCTCATCCCCGCCGAGCTCGAGCACACCCGCGTCCTGCGGGAGCTGGAGACCGCCGCGCAGGACTACGCCTGCTTCACCAACGACCTGTTCTCCTACCAGAAGGAGATCGAGTTCGAAGGCGAGTGGCACAACCTCGTCCTGGTCGTGGAGAACTTCCTTGCCGTCGACCGGTATCGCGCCCGCGACCTCGTCGCCGGCCTGATGGCCGCGCGGATGCGGCAGTTCGAGGACCTCGTCGCGCACGACCTTCCCGCGCTGTTCGACGAGTTCGCCCTCGACGAGCCGGCAAGGGCCGCCCTGCTCCGCCACGCCGGCAAGCTCAAGGACTGGATGTCGGGGATCCTCGAGTGGCACCGCCGGTGTGCCCGCTACACCGAGGCCGAGCTGCGCCGAACCCACCCGCGGCCGCGTCTTCCTTTGACACCAACGGGTTTGGGCACGTCGGCGGCTCGGCTCACGGTTGGCCGAACCTGATCCGTGAGCGGCCTTCCGGTCGGGGTACATACTGTATTCCCTGCTGCTGATCCGAGGAGGCCGCCGTGCCACCCCCGCCGCCGACCGACGACGAGCTCAACACCCTGATCCGGGCGCGCCTTGCGGTACTGGGCATCGATCTCGACCAGCTCCCGCCCGGCACCGCGGCCGACCCCGCGACGGGTGCGCCCGGCCGGGAGACCGCACTGGCCAGCCTGCGCTCGTTCCTGCGCACCACCGTTCCGGCGCTGGCGTCGTACCGCTTCGGCGAGGATCCGGCGCTGGCGCAACAGGTGGCGCCGCCCCAGCTGTACCCGTCCATCGCCACGGCATGGACCTCCGATGAGTGAGCCATTCGACCGGCGCGCTTTCCTTGCCGCCCTTGGTGTTGCCGGGACGGGCGCCGCGGCCACGCCGGCCGTCGCCGAGGCGGCGCCCGTAGCGCCCGCCGAGATCGGCGTCGAGCCGCGGCCGGAGGCCCTCGCCGATCCCACGGAGCTGACCATCGCCGAGGCGGCCACGCTTATCAGGCGCGGGCGGCTGCGGCCGGACGTGCTGCTGGAGGCCTACCTCGACCGCATCCGCGCCTTCGACGGCGTCTACCAGGCGTTCAACGTGGTGCGACCGGAGGCGCTCGCCGAGGCACGGGCCGCGGCGCGGCGGCGGCCACGCGGACCGCTGCACGGGATTCCGTTGGCAATCAAGGACAACTACTTCACCGCCGGCACGCCCACGACGGCGAACTCGTTCCTGTTCGCCGATTTCGTCCCACCGCACGACGCCACCGCCGTGGCGCGGTTGACGGCGGCCGGCGCCATCGTGCTCGGCAAGACCCAGATGGGCCCGCTGGCCACCACCCGCGCGACCACTCCGGACGGGCTGATCACCACCGTCAACGCGTGGGCGCCGAACCGGCCCGAGATCGACCCCGGCGGCTCGTCGACCGGCACCGGAACCGCCGTGGCCGCACGCATGGCGACCTCGGGCACCGGCACGCAGACCGGCGGGTCGATCACGTCGCCGTCGAACGCGCAGAACCTCACCGGCCTCAAGCCGACCATGGGCCGGGTGTCCCTGCACGGGATCATCCCGCTGTCCTACACCCGCGACCATCCCGGCCCGCTGGCCCGCGACGCCCTGGACGCGGCGATCATGCTGTCCGCCATGGCCGGTCCCGACCCGCACGACCCGCGCACCCAGGGCCTTCCCGCGGTGCCCGACCTGATCACCGCGGCGACCCCGGTGCGCCGGGGCCGCGAGATCCGGCTGCGCCGGCCCACCCGCATCGGCGTCATCCCCGGCTACACCTCGGGCGACTCGCCCACCGCGCGAGCCCGCGCCGCGTTCCTCGACACGCTCGCCGGCATCCCCGGCGCCACGCTGGTGGACGTGCCGCTCCCGGCCGAATGGGAGCTGCTGACCGGCGCCCTGTTCAACAACGTCCGCCTGCCCGAACGCAGCGAGCCGTTCCTGCCGCAGCTGACCGGCGATCTCCGCCGATTCGGCGTGTCGGTCCTCGGCTGGCTCCAAGGCTGCCTGCTCGGCGCCAACGAGTACCTCATCGGCCAGCGCGCCAAGGTCGTCCTGCTGGACCGGGTCCTGACCGATCTGCTGTCCCGCTGCGACGTCGTGGTCCAGACCGGACCGGTCCCGTTCGACATCATCGGCCTTCCGGAATTGGCCCTGCCCATCGGCTTCACCCCCGACGGCCTGCCGATCGGCACCATCCTCGGCGGCCCGCCGTTCGCCGAGGACCGCCTCCTCGCCGTCGCCGCCGCATACCAGGCGGTGACCGAATGGCACCATCGCCGCCCACCCGACCCCACCCCCACCCCATCGCCCGCCACCCCACCCCGCCTCACCGCCCTCGACGTGCTGGACACGATGCAGTGACGGATTTGTGAGCCTTTCGTTCACGCCGGTCGGGCCACATCCTCGCTACTCTGCGACGAGTGAAGGTATCCACCGCGGCCGGTCCACCGTGTCCGGTGACCAGCCATGCGGGGGATGATTGAGCATGGGAGGTCGCGACGCTGCCCGGGGCTTCGAGTACCAGTACCTCGCCACTTTGGAGTACACGCTTGATGCCCTGCTCTCCGATTCGCTGACGAAGGTGGTCATCGATGCGCCACCACATGATGATCCACATGCCGATCAGGAGATCGTGGACTTTTCGCTGTACAGCGAACAGGGGTGCGACCTCGTTGCTCAGGTGAAGGGTGGCATACCCGGCAGCACCATGAGCGCGGCTCAGGCGGTTCGCCAGATTCTTCGGTTGTCGACGCATCGTGCCGGGCGCTATCTCGTCGTCACGAACCGGCGGATGGGCCCAAGTCTGGCGGCCTTGCGCGACATTCTGGCTGCGCACGCGACAGGGACCATCGACTCTGGCGAGTTTCGGCGGACGTTGCTGGAGCTTGTCCAGGACTCACCCTCGGTACGGCACGACGTGGAGTCATTGCCCTCCGACAAGTGGAAGATCTTGCGCCGAGCGGACATCGTGGTTGACGAGCGTGGGGTGGACCAACTGCGAGAGGTCCTGCGCGAGCGGGTGCGGACCGCTCGTCGTGCGCTTGATCCGACGAATGCCACCTGGGATGCGGCGGGACTGCTGCTTGGCTTTCTCCTCTCTGAGGTCATGGCCAAGGCGGCGACCGTCGACACACCCGCGTTGTCCGCCAGCGATCTGAAACAAGCTCTGGCCGTTGCCCCGGACACACTCATGTCCGCGATGCGTCGGCGGGGATGGTCCGTACATGTCACCATGGCTCCCCGTGGCGCCGATGTGGCGCGTCCCGATCTGCTCCGCGCGATCGCTCGTGCTCTGCCCACGCCACTGTCCGACGAGTCCGCACCGATCTGCGTCCTGAAAGGGATGTCCGGTATCGGAAAGACCAGCTTGGCTGTTGCATGGGCAAACGATCGTGCCGATGCCTACGCGGCCATCATCTGGATCGATGCGAGTGAGACGGCACGAATTGAGGCGTCCTTCGCCACCGTGGCGGAATGGCTGCGGCAGGAAGGACTCATGGCGCCCGGCCCGGACCTTCGCACGAGGGTGCTCACCGCGCTGGCCCAGTCCGCCCGCCCCTGGTTGGTCGTCTTCGACAACGCCGTCGATGTGCGGCTCATCCGCGAGTGGATTCCCAGCCGGGGTCGCGGTCACGTGCTGGTCACGACAACTGACCATACGGCGCTCAAGGGATCCAATATCGCCGAGGTTGTCGTCACCGAGATGACCCTGTCCGAAGCCTGCGATCTGCTGGCTCGCAGGCTGATGCCGGCCGGGACACGATCGGAGGAGGAGCGGGCGAAGCTGGTTCGGGTGGCCCGAATAGCGCAGTGCTGGCCGCTCGCGCTGGAGCTCGCTGCGTCCTATCTCGTCGACTGCCTGGATGGCCTGAACGGCGTCGATGACTACGAGCAGCTTGTCATGCGCTCATTGGACGATGACCTGTCCGTGCCGCACGGGTATCCCCGTACCCTGGTAAAGGCTATAGAATTGGCTTGGCAGCGGATGCTGGCTCGGGCAAATGCCGGTTCGGTTCCGGATGACGTCGCATGTGCCGCGTTGCGGTTTGGCGCCTTCTTCTCCTCGCGGGTAATACCGCTGCACCTGTTGTTGGCCTGCGTGTTCGTCCCGCCCATCGAGGTGGTGGGTCACGAGGAACGCCATCCGATTTTCGGGTACACGGGTGTGGACCCGACGGCGGGAGAGATTGTTCGAGCTATTCGACGAGAGTCGTTGGTGTCCGATGATGAGCCATTAGTAGGCAACGTCGCCGAGGCGGCGGTGACACCGAGTTCGTTCGAATACGCAATAACGATGAACGAGATCGTTCAGGCGATCATATGCGACATTACTGAACGTGAGGGCCACCTTGTGGCCGCGGTCTCCGTGGCGGCCATGCACACCCAGAGCTGGTTGGGGGCATTTTGTAATAGCGACCGCATCGATTTGGCCGCCGCATTGATCAGTCATGCGATCAGCATTGCCGAACATGCGCTCGCGCACCAAGTGGATGATTTGGGAGTCGCCCTCCTGTGGGGCAACACTGCCAAGGTTCTTGGACACCTCAACCATTGGGCTGGCACGGTGCAATACTTACGCGCGGAACTCGACTATTTCGACCGTTCTGCGCTGGAGGTGCCCATTTTGCGGCTACAGGTGACGTCTGGTCTGGCGGACGCATTGGCCCGTGCGGCTGACCGACCGCACGACGTGGTCGACGACGTGATTGCATTGTTGGAACGTTGCCTCGCTGACGTGAGCAGCGCCGCGACCCTAGACGAAGAGAAGACAGCTCAACATATTCGTCTGGCATTGGCCACGGTAAGGAACCTTACCCGGGGGAGTCGTATACAAGACCCGCGCCTCACCGCACTCGAATCGGCGCTCGTTGACTACTGTGCGATGCTACCGATCACCGACGGGCCGGACGTGGTCCAGGAGGTCTCGGTCCTCGAGGAGCTGCTCGAGGATGAACGGCTAGCCGATGCCCGTGAACGGGCGGAGGGGCTTCTTGAGCATCCGAGGACGACTAGCTTGTATCGGCCTCTATATCTGCGCTACCTTGTCGAGATCTGCGTTCGACTTCCCGATTGGTCGGCGGCTGCCGACTATTGTCAACGGCTTATGGCGATGGCGAACCAGAATATGCTCGGTGCGATGGATGTGGCACTCCTCGTGCGAAATGTGAGTGTCATGTCCCTGCCGCACATCTGCCGGCGCCAAGCGCACGCACTCAAGGTTTTCCGGAATGTGCTCGCCATAGCCGATATATTCGAGCAGAACGGACATCGCCTGCAGGCGGACGACCGAGCGACGGTGGCTCTTCTGCGCGCCTTGTTTGCCGCTGTTGATGGCGCATTCTCGGAATGTGGGAGCTGGCTGGAGCGGGTTGATGCGGACGATCTTCAGCTTTCCGATCATAAAGCGGTGCTCTCGTCAATTTTCAGTGTGTTTCTATACTGGTATCGCAGGTCTGCCGATGGTTGCCTTCCGGAACAGAAGGTTCTGACGGAGGATGTGGGTGGTACCTCGACTATCGTTGTTCCCGTTGTGAGCGCCGGAGGGATCATCGGAGCGGTGCGCCAGGTTCCGCAACCGAATGCCGTGCCATGTTTCACCGTGGCCATAGCGCATACGTTCTGCATGAGCGGACATCCGATCCGCGATGGCCTATCGGTGGCAGCCGAGCTCGCTGAAACGTTCCGTCTCCTGGGGTTCGAGGCCGAGGTGATCGAGACCGTCTTGCAGGCGTGGGCTGTGCTCGGATCCGATAGTGCGGACGACATGTGTCAGATTCCGGGGGCCAACGCCGATCCGCACTTCGTCGTGTGGGCCAGTTCGTTCGGCAGGATCATTGATCCGACGATAGTGCATACTCCTGCGTTTTTCCCGTTAATCGAACAGGGGGTCCTGGACCCTGGGCCGACCGTATTTACGGTGGACAGCCCGGAAACCCTTAGGCACAGTCCGATCACACTTCGCGCATCCATTGGTTTGGAGTACCGACTGGTTCGATATGTTGACAAGGAGGTGGCCGCCACCGCATGGAGGTCGACGACTACCCCGACAGCGGGTGCGCGAAATATGCTGTTGACGTTGCTGATGGCCCTGCCGCCCATACGAATCGACGAAGGCGAACGTATGGCCGAGATTATACGGCACCATTCCGCACTGAAGGAAGCGTTGACGCTACCCGCAACACTGGCCGGCGCGCGTGCCACGGAGCCGCGGATGTAACGGCAGGTGGAATCGTTCGGCCCGACGGTCGTCCAGGCACCTGCTCAGATTGCGGAGTTGCGCCGGAGGATCGACACGGCGCGCACGGTCGCATAGCCGCGCCACTCGAGGGCGGCGGCCGGTGAATAGCTCCCGAAATCGACGTGCCAACCGCCGTCTTCCTGCTGCTGGTCGGCCAGTCGACGCAGTTCCGCGTCGATCACCTCGCGGCTGAACAGCATGCGCGCCGGACGGTCGGGTGTGGGGGCGAAGTCGAGCGGACGCATGTACTCGTCGTCGGCGCCGCCGTCGACGTGCACCAGCCCGTCGTCCGGGATGAACCGACCGAGGTGGCCGAGCAACTCGGCCGCCTCGGGATGTGTGTCATGGGCCGCGTCGAGAAACCCCACCGCAAAGCAGAGTTCGATCGCGAACGGCGCGGTCGTGAGCGCGGCGATGGCGTCCATGCAGTATCGCGTGGCCGTCTTCAGCCACGGATGTGCGGCCACCGCCGGGTCGTGCGCGGCAACCCGCAGCGCGGCGCCGGCGGCGAACGCCGTGCTCTGCAGAGCCGACCGCGAAGGATCGGCCTGCGCCCAGAACGGCGCGCACCCGGCCGGGTCCGCCACCGAAAGGGCGAACGGAAGCCCGCCGTCCGGCAGGGTGATCCCGGCCAACCAGTCACACAGCTCCACGGCCCGGGGCGTCGTCACGGGCGCGACATCCTCAAAAACCTCGAAAGCATGCAAGGCTCCACCGGGCTGACTCTCCGGCGCCCGCAGATCGGGTTCGAGGCCCCAGCCGTAACCACCGTCGGGATTGCGATAACCATCGACGGCATCCAGCACGGCGCTGGCGTCCGTCTCGCCCAGCAGCAGCGCGAACCGGCGCCGGTCAAGAAGCCGACCATGAGTGGTCAAAAAGGATGTTGCGGCAGCAAGACTGACTGTCATACGCCCATCGTGACCAACCGCCGACCGCCGGTCTTGAACATTTCGGACACCCGACCGCTCACCAGCCCCGGGCGCGCCATTCGTCCAGGTGCGGCCGCTCGGCGCCCAGCGTGGAGTCGTCGCCGTGGCCGGGGTAGAACCAGGTTTCGTCGGGGAGGACGTCGAAGATGCGGGATTTCACGTCGTTGAACAGGGAGGTGAAGGACTCCGGGGAGGTTGTCTTGCCGAGACCGCCGGGGAAGAGGGAGTCGCCGGTGAACAGGTGGGGGTGGGTGGGGTCGCGGTAGAGGAGGGCGATGGAGCCGGGGGTGTGGCCGCGGAGGTGGATGATCTCGAGCGGGACGGTGCCGACCTGGATGGTGTCGCCGTGGGTGGGGAGGATGTCGGGGGGTACGGGGAGGGGGGCGGCGTCGGCGGGGTGGGCGACGGTGTTGGCCCCGTAGGCGCCGGCGATGGCGCCGAGGGCCTGCCAGTGGTCGGGGTGCTGGTGGGTGGTGACGATCGTGCGCAGGGTGGGCCGGTCGTCGGCGTGGCCGATCAGGTCCGACAGGCGTTCCGGGTCGGCGGCGGCGTCGATGAGCAGGGCGTCCTGGGTCTCGCGGCATACGAGCAGGTACGCGTTGTTGTCCATCGGGCCGACGGAGATCTTGGTGATGACCAGGCGGTCGAGGGTGCGGCGGGTGGCCGGGCCGCCGGGGTCGACGTGACCGGTGTAGTCGTCGAGGATCTGCACGACGGTCACGGTAGTGGGAGTCAGCCCCAGGGTGGCAGGTCGGGCAGCGGTCCGGTCAGGGCCGTGCCGGGACGGCGGCGGGTGAGCCAGCCGATCACCTCGGGGGCCGGGCCGCTGATCTCGCCGGAGCCGTCGACCGCGGGCACGACCAGACGCCAGCGGCGCAGGTCGCCGCCGGGGAGCTCGGCGCTGAGCTGCACCGGGGTGCCCTCCGTCCGGGTGACGTGCGGGTGGACGGCGGGCTCGAGGAGCAACTCGAGGTGGGCCGCGGGCACGTCGTGGAAGTCGACGCCGACCTCGAGGTCGACCAGGTGCACCCAGACCTCGAACAGGCGCATGCCGGGAATGTCGGCGGCGGGGAAGACCCGGCCGGTGCGGTGGGCCACCTGGGCCCGCCAGTCCGTCCCGGCCATCCGGTCGGCGGCGGTCTCCAGCCGGGTGCAGGCGGCCAGCAGGTCCTCCCGGATGACCTGGGCGAGGCGCTTGGCGCCCTCCTCGATGTCGGCGTCCCGGTCGGCCCGGCTGGCGTACATCGGGTGCTCGATGCCGGTTCGCGCCCAGGTGAGCAGGTTGACCAGGGCGTCGGCGTTGCGGGCGAGGTGGGTGACGACGTGCGCTCTGGTCCAGCCGGGCAGCCGGGTCGGCTGGACGATGTCCGCGTCACCCAGCCGTGACACCTCGGCGTAGAGCCGTTCGGTGGCCTCGCCGACCGCGGCGAGCCCTCGGGCGGCGTGCTCGGACGCCGAGTGGTCGGCGGAGCTACGCTGGGCGGGCACGGCCTTGCGGTCCAGCGACGTTCCCGGTGAAGCGCTCGATCCAGTCATACCGACATCCCCGCGTGATCGGTTTTTGGGATTCCGACAGCCTAGGCGGGTTTCCCGGCCACCGAAACCGCCTGACAGGTAGCAACTAGGCCACGGTACGCATAATGGCGCAGGGGTGCCCGCTCGGACCGGGTCCGATGGTCGCTCCCGCGGGGGCCGACCCACCCACGACCTCGCGTCCGCTTCTGTCGGTGCCCGCACCTAGCATGGGCGTCGGCCACCCTCGTGGCCGCGAACCAGCACGATCGTTAGGGGATTCAGTGGCCGACCGTCTCGTCGTCCGCGGTGCCAGGGAGCACAACCTGCGTGGCGTCGATCTCGACCTGCCGAGGGACAGCCTGATCGTGTTCACCGGGCTGTCCGGCTCCGGCAAGTCGAGCCTCGCCTTCGACACGATCTTCGCCGAGGGCCAGCGCCGGTACGTCGAGTCGCTGTCGGCCTACGCCAGGCAGTTCCTCGGCCAGATGGACAAGCCCGACGTCGACTTCATCGAGGGCCTGTCGCCCGCGGTGTCCATCGACCAGAAGTCCACCAGCCGCAACCCGCGGTCAACGGTCGGCACGATCACCGAGGTCTACGACTACCTCCGGCTGCTGTTCGCCCGCGCCGGCAAGCCGCACTGCCCCACCTGCGGCGAGCCGATCAGCAAGCAGACCCCGCAGCAGATCGTCGACCAGGTCCTGACCATGGAGCCCGGGGTGCGGTTCCAGGTGCTCGCGCCGGTGGTCCGCGGCCGCAAGGGCGAGTACGTCGACCTGTTCTCCCAGCTGCAGTCCCAGGGCTACGCGCGCGCCAGGGTCGACGGCGTGGTGCACTCGCTGGCCGACCCGCCGAAGCTCAAGAAGCAGGAGAAGCACGAGATCGCGGTCGTGATCGACCGGCTGACCGTCAAGCCCAGCGCCAAGCAGCGGCTCACCGACTCGGTGGAGACCGCGCTGCGGCTGGCCGACGGGCTGGTGGAGCTGGAGTTCGTCGACCTGCCCGAGCACGACCCGAAGCGCATCCGCGGCTTCTCCGAGAACCTGGCCTGTCCCAACGGCCACCCGCTGGCCCTCGAGGACCTCGAGCCGCGCTCGTTCTCGTTCAACTCGCCGTACGGCGCCTGCCCGGTGTGCACCGGCATCGGGGTGAAGAAGGAGGTCGACCCCGAGCTCGTGGTGCCGGACGAGGAGCTGTCGCTGGCCGAGGGGGCGATCGCGCCGTGGGCGGGCGGGCAGACGGCCGAGTACTTCGAGCGGCTGCTGACCTCACTGGGCGAGGCGGTCGGCTTCCGGATGGACACCCCGTGGCGCCGGCTGTCGGCCAAGGCGCAGAAGGCGGTGCTGCACGGCATCGACGAGCAGGTGCACGTCCGCTACAAGAACCGCTACGGCCGGGAGCGGTCGTACTACGCCACCTACGAGGGCGTGATCCCGTTCCTGGACCGCCGGCTCGAGGCCACCGAGTCCGACTACATGCGGGAGAAGTACGAGGGCTACATGCGCGAGGTGCCGTGCCCGGCCTGCCAGGGCACCCGGCTCAAGCCGGAGATCCTCGCGGTCACCCTCGAGCACGCGGTGCACGGCGCGCGGTCCATCGCCGAGGTGTGCGCGCTGAGCGTCCAGGAGTGCGCGGACTTCCTCGACGGGCTGTCCCTCGGCCACCGCGAGAAGATGATCGCCGGCGCGGTGCTCAAGGAGATCCAGGCCCGGCTGCGGTTCCTGCTCGACGTCGGGCTGGACTACCTGTCACTGGATCGGGCCGCGGGCACGCTGTCCGGCGGTGAGGCGCAGCGCATCCGGCTGGCCACCCAGATCGGCTCCGGCCTCGTCGGTGTGCTGTACGTGCTGGACGAGCCGTCGATCGGGTTGCACCAGCGGGACAACCACCGGCTGATCGAGACCCTGACCCGGCTGCGCGACCTTGGCAACACGCTGATCGTGGTCGAGCACGACGAGGAGACCATCCGCACCGCCGACTGGATCGTCGACATCGGCCCCGGCGCCGGGGAGCACGGCGGCGAGATCGTCCACAGTGGATCATTCAAGGACCTGTTGCGCAACAAGCGATCACTGACCGGCGCATACCTGGCGCGGCGGCAGGAGATCCCGGTTCCGCTGATGCGTAGGCCGGTCGACCGCCGGCGTCAGCTGACCGTCGTGGGCGCGCGCGAGCACAACCTGCGCAACATCGACGTGTCGTTCCCGCTCGGCTGCCTGGTCGCTGTGACCGGCGTGTCCGGCTCCGGAAAGTCCACTCTGGTCAACGACATCCTGGGCACGGTGCTGGCGAACAAGCTCAACGGCGCGCGGCAGGTGCCGGGCCGGCACACCCGGGTGCGCGGGCTGGACCTGGTGGACAAGCTGGTGCGGGTGGACCAGTCGCCGATCGGACGGACGCCGCGGTCCAACCCGGCCACGTACACCGGCGTCTGGGACAAGATCCGCACGCTGTTCGCCTCCACCACCGAGGCGAAGGTGCGCGGCTACCAGGCGGGCCGGTTCTCGTTCAACGTCAAGGGCGGGCGCTGCGAGGTCTGCCGCGGCGACGGTCAGATCAAGATCGAGATGCACTTCCTGCCCGACATTTACGTTACATGCGATGTGTGCGGCGGGCGCCGGTACAACCGTGAGACGCTCGAGGTGACTTACAAGGGAGCATCCATCGCCGACATTCTGGG
>NZ_DASZCQ010000076.1:0-14165 GCF_035942955.1 Actinophytocola sp.
GAACCGTACCGCACGCGCGGCCTCCCCGATTCCCAGGTGTGTCCGCTAACGGGTGCAGCGGGTCAGCCCGGCCGCCTGGCCGGCCTGGTAGGTGGCGAATGCGTTGTCGCCGGGGAACGAGTCGCTGAAGCGGAACGCGCCGCTGGGATTCTGCAGCTGCCGCAGCCGTTCCACCGGGTCCACGCCTCCGCTTTCGAAGTTTCGCAGGTCCTGCCGCGCGGCCAGCAACGCCACGGTGGACAGGCCGGTGGAGTTGGCGTCGCTCTCATTGCCGAACACCGTGGAGAAGGTGAAACCGCCCTCCGGGGCCACCTGGGTCCGCAGATACCGCAATGCCGCGGGAATGGGCGCCGTGCGGCCGTTGACGATCAAGGCGACCATGGCGACCGACGTGGTGTTGGTGTCGGAGTTACCCGGCGGGTCGCCGGACGGCCAGCCGCCGTCGGCCTGCTGTGCGGCCGCCGCCACCCGCAACGCCAGCGCCGGCACCCGTTGCCCCGCGGCCCGCAACGCGATCAGCGAGTAGTAGTTGCCGGTCGGGTTGGGGTCGAACACGCCGGTGGCCGGGTCGAACGCGTCGCGCACCCTGGCGACGTAGTCGAACCCGTTGGGTGCCACCGTCGAGCGCCTTGCCAGGACCAGCGCCAGCAGGAACTTCGCGGCCACGCCAGTGCTCTGTAGGTTGCCGGTCTGCGAGTAGATGAAATCGATCGCGGAATTGCCGTTGTTCGTCACCCGCGACGGGTCGACTCCGGACGCGACCAGCGCGTACACCGCGTCGGCGGTCGAACTCTGCCCAATGCCGGGGAAAGAGCCGTCCGGCTGCTGCTGAGTGCGGATATACGCGACCATCCGGTCGATGGCGGCCCGCGGGAAACAGGTCGGCAGCGAGGTCGACGACGTCGAGTCGGCCGGTGCCGCGGTGGCGACCGCCGGCGCCGGCGCCGCGAAACCGACCGCGAGGATCGTGAACAGAACCAACAGTGTGCGCATCATCATCCCTTTGCCACGTTTTCGAAAGGAAATGATCCAGCAGTCCTCGAGGATACTCGCACGAACGGGCCCGAAAGTTACCGAGCACCCAACCCAAAAATGGTCAAATCATTGACAGAAACCGGACTCGAATCGAGTTGACGCAGCGAATTGCTCAGCGGGAGCCGTGCCGCACGATGCTCCCGGCCTGGACGACCGCGGTCGGGGTGCGCAGGGCGGTGATGTCGGCGTCGACGTCGCGGTCGAGGCATACCAGGTCCGCGACATCGCCGGGGGTGAGCGTGCCGCGCGGGAGGCCGATGAGGTCGGCGGCGTGCACCGTGGCGGCGCGGAGGGCTTCGCGCGGGGTCATGCCGAGCATGGTGTGCATGAGCTCGACCTCGCGCGCGTAGTTGTCGTGGCCGTTGAACGGGGTGCCCGCGTCCGACCCACCCGCGAACCGGGCGCCTGCGGCGCGGGCGCGGCCGAGGTTCGCGCCGGCGTGCTCGGCGATCTCACGCGCCTTGCGGGTGATCTCGGCGGGCAGCCCGACCTCCGGGCCGGCTTCGACGATGCAGACGATGGCGCTGAGCGTGGGCACCAGGTAGGTGCCGCGCTCGACGATCAGCTCGATGCCGGCGGCGTCGATGAGGTGGCCGTGCTCGATGGAGTCGATGCCGGCCCGCAGCGCGGCGATGATGCCGGTGGGGCCCATGGCGTGCGCGGCGGCCGACAGGCCGAGCCGGTGCGCCTCGGCCACGCCGGCGGCGAGCTCCTCCTGGGTCAGCTCGGCGGTTCCGGGTACCGCGCCGGGGGTCAGCACGCCCCCGGTGGCGATGAACTTGATCCACTCGGCGCCGTCGCGGCGCTGCTCGCGGACCGCCCGGCGGATGTCGTCCACGCCGTCGACAGTCCGCCCGACGAACGAGCCGTGGCCGCCGGTCATGCAGATGACGTTGCCGGCCGCCACGACGTTCGGGCCGGGCAGCGCACCGCACGCGATCGCGTCCCGGACCTCCAGCGCGATCCGGTTGCTGGCACCGAGATCCCGCACCGACGTGACCCCGGCCGCCAGGGCGAGCCGGGCGTTGTTGGCCGCGGTGATCGCGCGCCTGGTCGGCGTCGTCGCCGCGAAGTACCCCACCGTGTTGGCGCTGGCGTCGCACTCCAGGTGGGCGTGCGCGTTGACCAGACCCGGCACCACGCACGCCGCCTCGACCGCCACCGCGCCGTCCGGCGCCGGCACGTCCACCCCGACGACCCGGTCGCCGTCGATCACCAGGTGCCCGTTGCGCTTCGGCTCCTCACCCGGCCGATCATGCAACGTGCCGAACCGCACGACCAAGGCGCCCATGGCGCCGACGCTACCGGGGCGATCCCGGGCCGCGTCGCACCGCCCGGTCATTCAGGTCGGTCCCCGGCGCGTGATCGCGAGCTGTGCCATCGCGATCCCGGCGAGCATCACCACCCCGCCCATGAGCTGGGCGACCGTCGGCGTTTCGCCGAGGACCACGTAGGCCATCCCCGCGCCCGCCACCACCTCCAGGGTCAGCACCAGGCTCGCCGAGGTCGGCGCCAGCCAGCGCTGCGCGGCCATCACGAGCAGCACACCGCCGGCCGTCCCGACCAGCCCGACCCACAGCACCAGCGCGATCGTCGGCAGCCCGGTCCCCTCCCGCGCGAGCAGGGCCATCGGGAACGGTTCGACCAACCCGGTCAGCAGCAGCGCACCGGCGCTGACCGTCGTGCCCCACGCCGCCAACACCAGCGGATCGTGGCGGCGAAGCCCCCGCTCGGCCAGCACGAACCGCGCGGCCAGGGTCGCCGCCGCGAGCAACCCCAGCGCGAACCCGACGCCGTCCAGCGCGAACCCCGCCCACACCCGGCCGACCAGCCCAAGGCCGAGCAGCGTGCCCGCCATGCCGACCCACACCAGACCGGACACCGTCCCGCGCTGCACGAACCGCACCCACAGCGCCACCAGCACCGGCGCCAGGTACTCAAGCAGCAGCGCAACGCCGACCGGGAGGCGGGCCAGCGCCGTGGTGAACACCACCTGGTTGACGGCCAGGCTCACCAGGCCGTACCCGCCGACCAGCCACCAGTCCCGGCGGCCGACCCGCATCCTTCCCCTGCGCAACACCAGGGCGAGGGTCAGCAACACCACCGCGCCCGTCACCGTGCGCGCCTGGACCACGTTCACCGCCGACAGGCCGGTCGACCCCAGCTTCTTCAGCGCCGGCGCCGCACCACCCATCGCGACCGCGGCGCCGATCGCCAGTAACAGCCCCACCATCCGGCGCCGCCAGTCGAGGATCCGCTCGGGTGGGCACAGCACGCTGGTGGTCATGCACTCACTGTGATGTAATGACCTAGTGCAGTTCAACCCTTACGGCGGCACCGCGGCCCAACTCGCCGCCGCGCTCGTCAACGCCGGTCCCCGAGCCGAGGCGAGCACCATCAACGGCATCCTGACCGCCTACGACTACCGGCCCGCCTACAACGTCGACCCCGCCCAGACCCGCGAGCTGACCCGCTGGGCCCAGCGCCTGCGCGCCGTGTTCTACGAACCCGACCCGAACCAGCGCGTCCAGCTGATCAACGAGCTCCTCACCGCCGTCGCCGCTGCGCCCTACATTTCCCAGCACGACGGCCGCGCACCGCACTTCCACTACGCCGAGCACGACGCCCCCCTCGTGCACCGCATCAAGGCCTACACCGCCGCCGGCCTCGCCCACGCCCTCTGCGACGACCCCACCCGCATCGGCCACTGCCACCGCCCCCACTGCCCCACCGTCTTCATCGACACCTCCCGCAACGCCCGCCGCCGCTTCTGCACCCCCCGGTGCGCCAACCGAACCCACGTCGCCCACCACCGCGAGCGCCAACAAACCCAGCCACCCACCAACTGACCGGCCCGGCGCCGGCGCGAAGCCCCGCTGCGACGAGGTACCGACAGGGCGCAACGCCGTGCCGATCACTGTGCCGGCCCGGCCGTTCGACAACTCGGGCCGAGCCATCCGTGCCGGGCCTACCGGTGGTGGGTCACCAGGATCGTCGGGGTGAGGTCGGTGACCGCGTCGCGGGCACGGCAGCGGGTGGCGGGGTCCAGCGGGGCGAAGGTCTCGTCGAGGATCATGAGGTCGGGTCGCTGGAGGAGCGCACGGGCCAGGCAGACCAGGCTGCGCTCGCCGTGGGAGAGCTGCCAGCCGGTTTCGCCGACGAGCTGCCCGAGACCGGACGGCATGCGTTCGACGAGCTGGCCGAGTCCGAGCCGCCGGCACACCTCCGCCGCCGCGTCCAGATCCGCCTGGGTGGCCGGCCATCCGCGGCCCATCAGGAGGTTGAACGCCAGCGGTCCCTGCACGATGTGGTTCTCGTGGAACTGCGGCACGGCGACGATCCGCCGGCGCCAGTGGGTGCTGCCGGTCTCCGCGCGGGTGCGGCCGTGCAGCCGCAGGACCCCGCCGGTCGGCGCGCGCAGCCCGGCGAGCAGGGAGACCACGGTGGACTTTCCGCTGCCGGACCGGCCGTCCATCAGCACCCGCTCGCCCGCGGTGATCCGCAGCGCGGCGCCGGCCAGCACGTTTCGGCCGGGGTAGCCGAACTCCACGCCGTCGGCGGTGAGCAGCGGCGCGCCGTCTACCGGGTCCGGCGGGGTCACCGGCTCGTCCCCGCGTCGGGCGGCGGCCCGCACCAGGGGGCGAACGCTGTGCCAGGCCGCGGAGGCGTCGGCGAGCTGGGCGAGCCCGGTGACGAGCGTGCGCAGGGCGCCGGTGGCGAGCAGCACCCCGCCGGCGCCCGCGGCGAGCGCGGCGGGGGTGGCGCCGCCGGTCGCCGACAGCCACAGCCCCAGCGCGCCGGTGGCGAGCCAACCGCGCGGGGACATGGCCACGAGCACCGCGAGCCGCCGATCCATTGCCCGGCCGAGGGTTTCGTACCGGTGCAACGCCTCGGTCTCGCCGGCGTGCCACCCGTCGGGCGGCTGCTGGGCCAGCCGGGTGCGGTGGCCGAGCATCTTCTCCACCACGTCGTCGGTCAGCGCCAGCCGGGCCCGCGCCCAGTTGCGCCGGGCCAGCAGGTACCGCCACGCCAGCGCGAGGGTGCCGCACACCCAGGCGGCCAGCGCGAACGCCGGCACCGGTCCCGGCCCGGCGGCCAGCGCCGCGCCGGCCAGCGCGAGCTCGACGACGGCGACCAGGCCGAGCATTCCGCCGCCCAGCGCCAGATCCTCCACGGCCTCGGCCTCCAGCACCCGCCCGAGCAGCCGGCCGACGCCCTCGCCGCGCACCTCCTCGGGCTCGAGCTCGAGCGCGCCGCCCAGCAACCGGCGCCGCAGTGCGCGCCCGCCCTCGATCGCGACCGAGGCCTGGAACCGGGTCGCCATCAGGTGGAACGGCACGGCGGCGGCGAGCAGGCCGGCCCAGCCGAGCAGCTCGCCGGTGCCCACCGTGCCGGTGAACGCGGCGTGGCCGAGCACGATCCACGACACCACGAACAGCACGTACGCCGCGGTGTGGGCGCACACGAACGCGGCCAGCCGGCCGATCAGGCGCGGGCTCACCGGATCACCTCCAGGTCGTGCACCCGTCCGGAGTCGACGACCAGGTGCCGCCAGTCGTCGCCGAACCCGGCCGCGCGCTCGGCGTCGAGCAGGGCGCGGTAACGCGAACGCGGGTCGGCGGCCAGCGCGGCGGGCGCGCCGTCCTCGACGACGGCGCCGCCGTCGACCACCAGCACCCGGTCGAAGGCGAGGGTGTCCCCGACGTCGTGGGTGACCATCAGCATCGTGGCCCCCGGCCAGGCGGTCAGGACGCGGCCGAGCAGCCGGCGGCGTTGCTCGCGATCGAGACCGCGGAACGGCTCGTCCAGCAGGGCAAGGCGAACCCCGCGGCGCAGCAGCGCCCGGCCGAGCCGGACCCGCTGGCCCTCGCCGCCGGACAGCAGCCCGCCGCCCTCGCCGAGCGGGGTGTCGGCGCCGGCCGGGCGGCGGCGCAGGCCGTCGAGCACATCGCCCAGCTCGGCAGCGGCGATCACCCGGGCCGGGTCGCCTTCGTTGCCGTAGCGCAGGTTCGCCGCCAGCGAGGTGTTCCACAGCTGCACGTTCGGGTCCACCCAGGCGGTGGCGGCACGCAGCGCCACCGGGTCGAGCGGCCGGCCGTCGACGAGGATCCGGCCGGACACCGGGGCGAGCCAGCCGAGCAGCGTGCCGATCAGGCTCGACTTGCCGGCGCCGGCGGCGCCGACGACGGCGACCCGCTCGCCGCCGGCGATCCGGAGGTCGACCTCGTGGAGCAGCAGATGCCCGCCCGCCACAACGGAAACCCGGCGCAGGTCGATGGCGACCCCGCCGGTGCCGGGCAGATCGGCTGCCGTCTCGCGATCCGCCGGGCCGGCCGCGAGCGGCTCGAGAAAGCGCAGCATCACGTTGCGGTGCCACGGCCACTGGCGGGCAAGCTGCGCGAGGCGGTCCCCGATCACCGGCAGCGTCACCGCCCAGAGCGTCAGCAGCAGGAACGTGCCCGGCCGCGTGGCGGCCCGATCGCTGACGCCCCAGACGATCCAGGCGGCCGCGGCGACGCCGGCGAGCCGCTGCACCGCCTCGGTGGTCACCGCCGCCCTGGCCAGCGCGCGGGCCGTGCGGGCCCACTCGGCGAGCAGCCCGTCGTGCTCGGCGGCCACCACCCGTTCCGCGGCGTGCGCCCGCACGGCGACCAGGCCCAGCATCCCGTCGAGGAAGAACCGGGCCAGTGCCCCCGCGTGGCTGCGCAGCCGAAGGTCGCGTTCGGACAGTGCCGGTTGGCTGACGGCGGCCGCGACGATCGTGATCACCGCGCAGAGCACCGCGGGCGCCGCGACGTCCGGCGCGAGCCAGGCGATGGCCGCCGTCACGGCCACCAGCTCGGCCAGCGCGCGGACGAGCTCGGCGCCGAGCGCGGGGAGGTCCCGGAGCTGGTGCAGCCGGTGCGCCCGCTCGGCAAGGTCGGAGGTGGGTCGGCTGCGCAGGTACCGGTCGGGCAGCAGCGGGAGCCGGCGGAACAGCGCCCGGCGCAGGCCGCCGTCCAGCCGCCGGCCGAGCGCGGCGCCGGACGTGGCGAGCACCGCGTCGAGCACCAACAGTCCCATTGCGACGATCGCGAGCGCGGCGAAGCGCCCGCCCTGCGAGTCCGGTGCGTCGATGATGCCTTGGAACAGCAGGGTTTCCACGATGACCCCGGCGGCGGCCGCGACGGCGACGAGCCCGAGCGCGGCGATCCTGGCCGGGCCGCCGGTGCGCAGCACCCGGGCGGTGAGCTCGGCGAGCGGGCGGGCCGGCGGCTCGGTCAGCGCGGCCCGCAGCTCGGCCGGAAGCGACGCGGTGTCAACGGGTTCCGTGCTCGGCCCGGTGACCCGCACCAGTACGGCGCCGCGTGCGAGCAGCCGGCCGTCCGGCTCCACGGTGACGAAGTCCGGCACCTGGTCGAGGTCCTGCGGCGGCAGGTGCATCTGGTGCACGTAGACCTCGTCGAGGAACCGATCGGCACGCACCCAGCGCCGGCCCACCGCCGGGTCCATGATCTGCAGGAACGCGCCGTGCCGGCGCCACACCACGACGAAGTGCAGCAACCCGCCGGGCAGCGTGGTGATCACGATGGCCGGCAGCAGGCCGGAGTCCTCGGCGGCGATCCGCTCCGGCCGCGCCATCACCTGGGTGGCCGCAAGGCCGAGCAGCCGGGCGGTGTCCTCGAGCGTGTCGATCGACGTACCGTCCACTTCGGTCTGACACGCCTCACGCAGCCGGCCGTAGCTGGCCCGGATCCCGAACCCGCCGAGCAGGCAGGTGAGCGCGGCCGGTCCGCAGTCCATTCCGGACGTCTGCACGACCTCGGGTACCAGGAACCGGCGGCCGGTCATCGAAACCCGGCCAGCGTGGTGCGCACGGCGACCAGCCGTGGGTGGTCGGCGGGCAGCCGGGCGGCGAGGAGGGACTCGGCGGTGCGCAGCAGCTCGACCCCCTCGGCCGCGCGGCCGGTGTCGGCCAGGAGCACGCCGAGGTTGTGCATGGTCACGGCGAGATCCGGATGGTTCGCGCCGAGCGCGACCCGCTTGCCGGCGAGCGCCCGCCGGTAGAGTGCCTCGGCGGCGTCGGCCTTACCTTGCCGGGCAAGGAGAAGTGCCAGGTTTCCGCAGACCACCGCCACCTCGTAGTGGTGCGGCCCGAGCACCGACTCGAACACCGCCAGCGCCCTGCGGTAGGCGATCTCCGCGTCGACGAGCCGATCCGCCTGCTCGAACAGGGCGCCGAGCGCGCCGAGATCGGCGGCCACGTCCAGGTGCGTGGGGCCGAGCGTCGCCTCCCGTAGCGCGAGGCCGCGCTGCGCATAGGCGATGCCGGCCTCGGGCCGCCCGCGCTCGTGCTCGAGGCCACCCAGGTTGTGCAGCACGGCAGCCATCCCCGATCGATCGCCAAGGCTTTCGTAGCAGGCGAGCGCCCGGCGGTAGGCGGCCAGCCCCTCGTCGAACCGGGCGGCGAACTTTCCGACGATGCCGAGCGTGTTGTAGGCGCCCGCGGTGGCCGGGTGGCCGGGCCCCAGCTCGTCCTCGGCGACGATGACGGCCTCGCCGAGCAGGGCCCGTGCCGCGTCGAGGTCACCGAGCACGCGGTGCAGGTTGCCCGCCACGAGCATCGCGTTCACCCGCAGGGCCGCCACCTCCGGCACCCCGCAACCGGCGTGCAGGTCCAGCGAGTTCATCGCGGCCACCGCGAACTGTCGTGCGACGTCGAACTGTCCGGCCCGCTCGTGCACCGCGCTGATCGTCAGCCGGGCGTTGGCGGTGTCCGGGTGGTCGGGACCGCACGCGGCGGACAGCAGGTCCACCGCGTGGGTCGCCAGGCGCAGCGCGTCGTCGATCTCGCCGGCGGCGAGCGCGGCGTTCGCCTGCTCGAGCCGGTCCACCCCGTCGGTCAGCGCTACCGAGTCGGTCATGGTCAGCCCGCGAAGGACTCGTTGTGGTTGGTGATGATGCGGCCCTCGCCGGCCTTGATCGCGGTGCGCACGACCAGGGCCTCGTTGTGGTTCGGGTCGATGCCACCGGCCTTGACCGAGGTACGCCCGACCACGGTCTCGCTGTGGTTGAGCTGCGTGCCACCGGCCTTGACCGACGTGCGCACGACAACGGCCTCGCTGTGGTTGATCTTGACGCCACCGGCCTTGACCGCGGTGCGGACCTGCTGGGTCGTCGTGGTGCCGGCGGGCCGGGCGTTCGTGTTGCTCATCTGAGCTTCCCCTTCGTCTTGTGGCATGTGTGGTATGCCGTTGCGGAAAAGAGAGTGCCCGGGGGTGGCCCCCCGACGACTCCGGGTGCGACCCTGATGTTTTGTGGCGCCATGGGAAGGGTCGAGCCGCGTGGCCACGACCCCTTTGCTGGAACGGGAAGCCGAGCTCGACCGATTGGCGCAGGTGGTGACCCGTGCCGGGGCCGGCGATGGCGGCACGCTGATGGTCGTCGGCCCGCCCGGGATCGGCAAGAGCGCCCTTCTTGAGGCCGCCCGCGGGCACGGGGAGGCGGCCGGGTTCCAGGTCGGCCGGGCGCTCGGCGGACCGACCGAGCAGGAGCTGCCCCTCGCCGCGGTGCGGCAGTTGCTCGAGCCGCTGCTGCTCAGGACCGGCGCCGAGGCGCTGCCGTCGCTGACCGAGGGGGCTGCGGGAACCGCGGCGGCGGCATTGCGCGGGCGGCACAACGGATCCGACGGGGTGACCGAGCCCGGCGCGCTGCTGCACGGGATGTACTGGCTGGTCGCGAACCTGGCCGAACGCGCCCCGGTGCTGCTGATCGCCGACGACGCCCACTGGTTCGATCCGCTGTCGGTACGGGTGTTGAGCTACCTGGCGCGGCGGCTGTCCGACCTTCCGGTCGCCCTGCTGGTGGCCAGCAGGGAACCCGAGCCCGGCGGCGACGTCTCCGTCGCCGACCTGCTGACCGAGCAGCACGTCGAGGTGGTCCAGCTGGCGCCGCTGAGCCCGCGCGCGGTCACCGAGCTGACCCGGGCACAGCTCGGGGCCGACGCCGACGAGCGGTTCTGCGCCGCCTGCGCCGACGCCGCTCGCGGAAACCCGTTCCTGACCCTGTCGCTGCTGCGCTCGCTGGCCGATGCGGGGGTGCCGCCGACCGCCGACGCGGCCAGGAAGGTGATGTCGGTCGGCGTGGCCAAAGCCGGGCGGACCATCCTGCGCCGGCTGAAGTCCTTGTCCGCCAACACCGTCGAGCTCGCCAGGGCGGTGGTGATCCTGGGTGCCGACGCCGAGCCCAGGCTGGCCGCCGAGCTCGCCGGGCTCTCCGGTGCGGCCGCCGCCGACGCGATCGGGTTGCTGGTCGGGGCCGGCCTGCTGGCCGACGAGCGCCCGTTGCGGTTCGCCCATCCGTTGGTGGCCGCGGTGATCCGGGACGAGCTGAGCCGGACCCGGCTGTCCCGCCTGCACGCGCACGCCGCCCGGCTGCTGATCGACGCGGGCGCCGACCCGCTGCGGGTGGCCGGCCACCTGACGGTCACGGATCCGGCCGGCGACGATCGGGTCGCCGAGCTGCTCGAGGAGGCCGGCCGGGAGGCCGCCGCCCAGGGGGCGCCGAGCACCGCGGCCGAGCTGTTCCGGCGGGCCCTCGCCGAGCCGCCCGCGCCGCACCGGCGGGGTCCGCTGCTGGCCGAGCTGGGCACCGCGGAGTCGCAGCTGGCGCAACCGGAGGGCGTCGACCACCTGCGGGCCGCCCTCGACCTGATCATCGACGAGCCGCTGCGGCTGCGGGTCGCGCTGCAGCTGCGCCGGGCGATGAGCGCGGTCGGACGCAATCGCGACGCCGTTGTCGAGCTTGAGCGGCTACTGCCCAGCTTCGGTGCGGAGGCGCGGTCCCGGCTGGAGTCGACCATCATCACGGCCGGGGTCAACCACACGGCCGCGGCCGAGCTGTCCGCCCCCTATGCCATCCGGTTGGTCCGCAGGCTCGAGGACACCGGCGTCGAGCACCTCGCCGAGGACGCCGTCGCCGTCGGCGCGGGGATCATGGCCTGCCACAACCACTCCGCGGCACGGGCCGCGCGGATCGCGGCCACGCTGTTCGAGTGGCACGTCCGGGACGCGGCGGGCCTGCCATGGTGGACCACCTGGCTGTCGCTGGCGCTGCTGATGGGTGACCATCCGGCGACCGGGGAGGTGCTCGACTGGGGCGTGGACCGGGCCGAACGGCTCGGAGATCTGTTCTACCGCGGTGGTTTCCTGGCCAACCGGGCGTGGTGGCGGCTTCGGCGGGGCGAGGTGCGCGCCGCCGAGGTGGACGCCGACCTCGCGCTGGCCGCGTTCGACCTGGCCGGCGCCGGCACCTACCTGCCGGGCCCGGTCGGCTACCTGTGTGAGGCGCTCGTGCACCGCGGCGAGCTGGCGGGCGCCGACGAGCTGCTGGCGCGCCGCGGTCTGGCCGGCGCGCTCGATCCCGGCCATGCCGAGATCGTGTTCCTGCAGGCGGGCCGCGGCCGGCTGCGTGCCGCCCAGGGCCGGTTCGAGGAGGCCGCCGACGATCTCCGCGCCGTCGGCGACCGGTGCCTCGCGCTGGGCATCATCACCTCGGCCTGGGTGGGCTGGCGGTCCGACCTGGCCGAGATCTTGGCTCAGCTGGGCCGGATGGGCGAGGCGCGCCGGCTGGCCGCCGAGGATCTCGAGCTGGCCGGCGAGTTCGGCACCCCGCGGGTGATCGGCGCCGCGCTGCGGGGCCTGGCCGCCGCCGATCCGGACCACGCCGAGGAGCACCTCGCCAAGGCGGTGGCAACGCTGGATCGCGGCCCGGCTCTCGAGCTCGTGCGCGCGCTGACCGCGCTCGGCACCGCCCGGCGCCGCCGCAACGACCGGGCCGGCGCGCGGAAGGCGCTGGTGCGCGCCATGGACACGGCGAGCACCTGCGGCGCCACCAGGCTGGCCGAGCTGGCCCGCGCCGAGCTCGTCGCCGCCGGCGGGAAACCCCGCCGGACCCGATCGTCCGGAGTGGACGCCCTGACCCCGACCGAGCTCCGCGTGGCCACGATGGCCGCCGCGGGTAGCACCAACAAGCAGATCGCCCAGGCCATGTTCCTGACCGTCAAGACGGTCGAGAGCCACCTCAGCCAGACCTACCAGAAGCTCGACATCACCGGCCGGACCGACCTCGCCGCGGCCCTCGACCCCCGGCCGACAGGGCGGCGTGGGCCGCGCTGAGGCGCTCGGCCTCGGTGCGGTCGCCACCCGACACCTCGTCGGCCCGGCCGACGATCTCGCCGCCGGTGCCGTCGATGGTGACCAGCGTGCCCCTCCGGGATGGTGCGCCCACCGGCCCGTACCGCGGTGCCGGAGAGGTCGACCACGAGGTCGGCCACCCCGGCAGCGCCTCCCGGAGATCGCGGAGTTCCTTTCCCGGTCGACTCGGAAAGCCCCGTTGCGTCCGCCACCCGAGCGAGGCTCACGAAACCGATACTGGAAGGACGACGTTCTATGGCTCGATGGAGACGCCGAACTCGTCGGCATTGATTATTCGGTTGTCGGCGTAGAACCAGCCGAGAGTTGAGCCGCCGCCGCTGTTTTGGCCGGCCTCGATCATGCAGACGCTATATCCGGACGGGCCGGTCGAGTTGGATTGACCGATGTCGAGCTGGCACCAGTCCCAGGTTCGCGGGCCGGCCGCGGCGAAGAGTGCGCCCTGGAAGGTGGAGGCGAACGGGTACTCGTCGCACGAGTGGCCTTCTGGTCGCGGATATCGGTCGGGGCAGGCGATGGACCGGCTGGTGTTGATGAGGTCGGGGTCGGTGAGCCGGTTGAGGCGGACGGGCAGCCCGGAGCTCTGCGCGTCCAGAATGTGCCGGGCGAGTTGCGGGTAGGGCCCGCTCAGGTTGTAGACGAGCCACGGCGTGTAGTCCGGGACGATGCACCCGACGCCCTTGCCGGGGGTCGCGCTGTCGCAGCGAACCTGCGGCGGCGTGAAGGTGGTGCCCACCGGGTACGGCCAGGCGTCGTTGGAGAACCACCAGGAGTAGTGGTTGCTGGCGAAGCCGACCGCGCCGGGGGCGGTGGCCGTGGTGTCGTAGTACGACTCCCCGTGGACGAAACCGCCGATGGCGACGGACTGGGTCGGGAAGTCGGAGCGGCGCAGCGAGCACCAGCCGTCACACCAGGCGGATCCGTCGGCGCGGGTGCCGCCGATCGCGCCCCAGCCGCCGGTCGGGTTGATCGACAGTTGGAAGCCCCAGGTGCTGATGTCCGCCGCGGTGTAGGCATAGGCGACTATGTTGCCGTTCATCTCGCCAATGACGCCGATGATGTTGCCCCACTCGTCGAGCTGGTAGACGGTGAGCACCCATCCGGTCGCGATGCAGGCGCCGGTGCGGCGCAGGCCCCATTGGTTGATGGCGCACCAGTCGGGCGCCGGCAGGATCTCGGTGGGTGCGGCGCCCGCCGGCGGTTTGCCGGATGTGGTCGTCTGCACGCAGGCGACGCTGGTCTTGCCCGCCTTGGCGGCCGCGGCGAGCCGGCCGTGGTTGACCCCGGCCGTCAGGCTGCCGCAGTCGGGAGCCGGCGCGGCGACCGGCGCGGCCGGCTGGGCGGCCATTATCGGGCTAATAGCCAGAAGGGATAATGCGAGCAAAATGGCCGTTATGAGGGCGGCCTTGATCGAGAATCGTCTCATGGATCTCTCCGCGGGCGCAGGGTAGGCGGAGTGTGTCGTCCGCGCGACCAGTACCGTAGTGATTTCCGCACCGAAAGTCCATACGGTCGGCGCGGCGAAACTCGCCCGGCAACGATTTTCTGATTTGCATGTGTCGCCACCGGCGGGCGCACATGTCCAGTATTAGTTAACGCGCGGACGACATTCCTGGCTCGCCCGGCGCGGCCGCTGACGCCCCGTAGAGCCCGGAGTAGCCACGCACGCCGGCGCCGGCTCCACCATCGGCCCGGCCATGACCTTCGGCTACATCGCCGCCAACGACATCGCCGACAACTCCCCCTGACCGGCCATTGCAGACAGTCCACACCGGACGCGGTGCCGGCCGGCTCGTCATCGCGGGAGTAGCGGTTTGATGCTCGCGCCGGTCTCGGCGGCGGCGGCCGCCGGGTCGCGCCGGTGCGTGAGGACCTGCTGCTGCATGGTGGTGATCGCCTGGGAGATCTGCGGGTACCGGGTGCCGTAGACGTTGCGTG
>NZ_DASZCQ010000077.1:0-22420 GCF_035942955.1 Actinophytocola sp.
GGCACGGGGAACTACGCCGTGACCTATGAGTAGGCGAGGTAGCCCAGCAGGAAGCCGAGCACGGTGCCCACGATGGCGGCGGCGATCGCCCACCTGCCGAGCACGCGGTCGCCGAGGCCGTAGCCCACGACGGCCAGCACGATCGCCGCGATCCCGAAGATGATCGGGAAGAACAGCACGGCGATGGCCGCGAACACGAAGCTGACGATGGTGCACACGCGCGCGCCGGTGACCGGGCGGGTACGACGCATGGTGTCCGACATTGACGTCCTCCTCGTCGGCAACAACGTCCCCCGAAGGGCTTCCCGGCCGGGTTCGGGTGAAACCTCGGTGGGCCAGCGTCATCGTCCGGACACGAAGCGTGCGCCGAGGGCGGTCGCCAGGATGCCGGCGGGCGGTGCTGATCGCTGGATCACCGGGATCCGCGCCGCCCACGTGGCGAACACCAGCCCGGTCAAACCGAAGACCAGTGCCGACGCCGGCGAGGACCTTGCTGCCACCGATAACGATCAATGGGTAGGCGCCGATTTCTTGGGCATTGTGCGGAAAGGAGCGCTGAATGAGCCCGGTGCAGGATTTGATCGACCGATGGCACGAAATTGGCCAATCCTATGGCTCACAGGTAGCCATTGAGCAATGGTCGTGGGACGGCTTCACGACCAGCCCGCAGATCCGGTCGGACGACGGTTGGTGGATCGATCTGGTTTGTCGACTGCAGCAGCAGGACGCGCTTCTGCAGTTTCTGCGCGAAGCCGATCGCGCGGCAGACCTCCAGCAACTTGCCGAGCGCGTGGTGGCGGAGTCCTCGACCACCGAGGCGCACGGGGAGAAGCGGGCGCACACGCCCGAGCAGGGGGAGGATCAGGATGTGGGCCCGTCGAGCAAGCGGGCCCGCACCGAGGACACCACGGCAACCGCCACGGCGTCGGTGTGGGTGGACGCGGACACGGGTCTGGCCTGGGACACCGCGGACACCGCCATCGATCACGATCTGTATCGCCCGGTTTCGCGGGAAGAGCGCGCGTATTACCGGACGCTTTGGCTGGCGAAGTACGACAACGACGACGCTTTCTTCCGCTCGACCTACGGCGAGCACTGGGATGCATGGCGGACGTACCTGCACGGGCACTGGTCGGCGTCCGACACCGAGGTCTACATCCGCCGCCGGTATCGACGAGTGTCCGGTGGCCGCCCGACCCAGACCGATGACGCCCGGCTCCGGATGCTGGACCGGGTCGCCCGGTTGGCACATGTGCCCGACGATGACGGGTCGCCCCATCTGGCGGTCGCCGTGAATCCGGAGTCGGGCACGCTGGCCTTCGCCGGTAACTCCGGGCGAACCCGGGTGGTCCGGTCCGACCAGCAACGGCGGGGTTCGGAACGCCTCGGCCAGGCCATAGGGTCGGGCGAGCTCGGTCCGGATTTCCCCAGCGACGATCGGCTGCGCAAGGATGCGCTCAAGGTGCGCGCGTTGCTCGCCGGGGACTACGCCGCAGTGCACGGTTCGGACTGGGCCCCGCTGGTGGAGGCGTTGCGGACGCCCGACGAGGCCTGGCACAACGTCGACGACACGAGCAAGTTCGTCGAGCACGGTGAGATGACGCTCCTCGGTTCGCTCCTGCTCTGGATGCAGACCAATCCCGCCCCGCCCGGCGACAAGGTCATTCCCATTGGTGGTGTGAAGCTGACCTGCGGTGCGTGCCAGTGGGCAGTTGAGGCATTCAACGAGCACATCGGGGGCCCGCTCGGGTACCGGGTGGCCACGTCGGGCGACCATGGCGGGTTGTTCGCCGGCTGGGCCATGCCGGACTGGTTGGTCGAGCATCCGCCGGCGTACGAGTCCGTCGCAGAGAAAGCAACAGCCGCCGGGTGGACATTCATACGCCAGTCGGGCCGGTACGTGCTCAGGCCCGTCGGCGACGACGACCCGCGCGCCCACTCGTTGATCCAGGCGTACGAGTCCGACTCGGATTGGGAGCCGGTCTGATCCGTCTCCGCAGCACGGTGCCGATACGGTGGCGGCATGACCGACAGCGATCGTCCGTGGGAACCGCCCCTTGCCGGGACCGAGGTCGAGCATCTCGTGGGCGCGCTCGACCGGCTGCGCACGACGTTCAGGTGGAAGGCCGACGACCTCGACGCTGCCGGGTTGCGGGCCCGGATCGGCGCCTCCTCGTTGACCATCGGCGGCCTGCTGAAGCATCTGGCTTTCGTGGAGGACTACACGTTCACCACCAAGCTGCGCGGGGAGCCGCCCGGCGCGCCGTGGCGGGCCGCCGACTGGGACGACGATCCCGACTGGGAGTTCACCTCCGCCGCCGCCGACACCCCCGAGCGGCTCTACGCGATCTGGGACGGGGCGGTCGAGCGGTCCCGGGCCCGGCTCGCGGCGGCGCTGGCCGACGGCGGGCTCGACCAGCCGGTCCATGCGTCCGATTCGGACGGTCGGCGGGCCAGCCTGCGCCGGTTGGTGTGCGACCTTGTCGAGGAGTACGGCCGGCATACCGGGCATGCCGACCTGCTTCGTGAGGCGGTGGACGGGCGGGTGGGTGAGGATCCGCCGGACGGTTGGCGGCCGCGGTCGGGCGGTCAGGTGGACGCGGCGGCGAACTGAGCCGAGTAGAGGCGGTGGTAGGCGCCGCGCGCGGCCAGCAGCTCGTCGTGCGTGCCCTGCTCGACGATCCGACCCGATTCCATCACCAGGATGAGGTCGGCGTCGCGGATCGTGGACAGCCGGTGCGCGATGACGAAGCTGGTCCGCGCCGAGCGTAGCGCGGCCATCGCGTGCTGCACCAACGATTCCGTGCGGGTGTCCACCGAGCTCGTGGCCTCGTCGAGGATCAGCAGCGACGGGTCGGCGAGGAACGCCCGTGCGATCGTCAGCAGCTGCTTCTGCCCGGCGCTGATGTTGGTGCCCTCCTCGTCGATCACGGTGTCGTAGCCGTCGGGCAGCGCGCGCACGAAATGGTCCACATGGGCCGCCCGCGCCGCGGCGATGATCTCCTCTTCGGTCGCGTCCGGCTTGCCGTAGGCGATGTTGTCCCGGATCGTGCCGCCGAACAGCCAGGTGTCCTGCAGCACCATGCCGATCCGCGCGCGCAGGTCCTCGCGGCGCAGCCGGGTGATGTCGGTGCCGTCCAAGGTGATCCGGCCCGCGTCCAGCTCGTAGAACCGCATGATCAGGTTGACCAGCGTGGTCTTCCCCGCCCCGGTCGGGCCGACGATCGCCACCGTCTGGCCCGGCTCGGCGACCAGCGAGAGGTGCTCGATGAGCGGCTGCTCCGGCCGGTAGGAGAAGCTGACGTCGTCGAACTCTACGCGGCCGTGCCGTTCCTCGGGCAGCCGCGCGCCGGCCGGGTCGGGCTCCTGCTCCTCGGCGTCGAGCAGCTCGAAGACCCGCTCGGCCGAGGCGACCCCGGACTGCATGAGGTTGGCCATGGACGCGACCTGGGTCAGCGGCTGGGTGAACTGGCGCGAGTACTGGATGAACGCCGTCACCTCGCCGAGGGTCATCGAGCCCGAGGTGATCCGCAGGCCGCCCACCACGGCGACCACGACGTAGCTGAGGTTGGACAGGAACATCATCGCCGGCATGATCAGCCCGGACATGAACTGCGCGCCCGCGGCCGACTCGAACAGCTCCTCGTTGCGCCGCCGGAACTCCGCCTCGGACTCGCGCTGCCGGCCGAACACCTTGACCAGCTGGTGCCCGGTGAACGCCTCCTCGATGTGCGCGTTGAGCGCCCCGGTCTGCTTCCACTGCGCGATGAACAGCTTCTGCGCGCGCTTGCCGACCTGGCCGGTGATGTACACCGACAGCGGGATCACGGCCAGCGCGATCAACGCGAGCAGCGGGGAGATCGTCAGCATCATCACCAGCACCCCGACCACGGTCAGCAGCGAGGTGAGCAGCTGGCTCAGCGTCTGCTGCAGCGTGGTCGAGATGTTGTCGATGTCGTTGGTGACCCGGGAAAGCAGCTCACCCCGCGGCTGGCCGTCCACGTAGCGCAACGGAAGCCGGTGCAGCTTGGCCTCGACGTCCTCGCGCAGACCGAACACCACGCGCTGCACCACACCGGTGAGCAGCCGGCCCTGCAGCCAGGCGAACACCGAGGACGCGACGAACAGCGCCAGCACCCAGCCGAGCACCCCGGCAAGGGCGGCGAAGTCGACCGTGGCGCCGGGCACGTGCCGCAGCCGCCCGAGCACCCCGTTGAAGATGATGTCGGTGGCGTGCCCGAGGATCTTCGGCCCGGCGACGGCGAACCCGACGCTGATCACGGCCAGCGCGACCACGGCGCCGAGGGTGAACCGTTCCGGACGCATCCGCCCGAACAGCCGCCGCGCGGACGGCCCGAAGGTTTTCGCCTTGCCCATGGGCATTCCCATGCCGGGCAGGCCCCTGCCGAACATCGGCGGTTGCGGCCGGCGAGCCGTTGTCGTGGTCATGCCGCCTGCTCCGGGGTCAGCTGGGACTGGACGATCTCGACGTAGGTCGGGCAGGTCTCCATCAGCTCGCGGTGGGTGCCGGTGCCGACCACCAACCCGTTGTCCAGCACGATGATCTGGTCGGCGTCGAGGATGGTGGAGACCCGCTGGGCGACCACGATCACGGCGGATTGCCGGGTGTGCGGCCGAAGCGCGGCGCGCAGCGCGGCGTCGGTGGCCAGGTCGAGCGCGGAGAACGCGTCGTCGAACAGGTAGATCTCGGGCCGGCGCACCAGTGCCCGCGCGATGGACAGCCGTTGCCGCTGCCCACCGGAGACGTTCGTGCCGCCCTGCGCGATCTGCGCGTCCAGCCCGCCCATCTCCTCGACGAAATCGCGCGCCTGCGCGATCTCAAGGGCCTGCCAAAGCTCCTCGTCCGCCGCGTCCGGATTGCCGTAGCGCAGGTTGCTCGCCACGGTCCCGGTGAACAGGTACGCCTGCTGTGGCACCAGACCGATCCGGCCGCGCAGCACCTCGGGGTCGAGCTCGCGAACGTCCACTCCGTCCACTCGCACGCTGCCGTCGGTCACGTCGATCAGCCGGGGAACGAGGGAGACCAGGGTGGTCTTGCCCGCCCCGGTGCTGCCGATGATCGCCGTCGTCCGGCCGGCCTCCGCGCGCAACGAGATGTCCCGCAGCACGGGATCCACCGCACCGGGGTAGCGGAACTCCACGCCGCGGAACTCCACCTGCGCCCGCGTGGTCAGCGCGCGCACCGGCTCCGGTGGCGGGGTCACCGACGGCTCGGTGTCCAGCACCTCGGTGATCCGCTCGGCGCACACCGCGGCGCGGGGGATCATCATCGAGATGAACGTCGCCATCATGACCGACATCAGGATCAGCAGCAGGTAGTTCATGAACGCGGTCAGCGCGCCGATCTGCATCGCGCCGGCGTCGACCCGGTGCGCGCCGAACCACAGCACCGCGATGGTGGACGCGTTGAGGATGAGCAGCACCGTCGGAAAGATCATCGCCTGCAGCCGGCCGACCCGCAGGGCGGTGTCGGTGAGCGCGGTGTTGGCGTCGGCGAACCGGCGGGTCTCGGCGCGTTCGCGGACGAACGCGCGGACCACCCGCAGGCCGGACAGCTGCTCGCGGAGCACCCGGTTGACCTCGTCGATGCGCTCCTGCATCAGGCGGAACTGCGGCACCATCCGGAAGATGATCAACCCGATGGCGATCACCAGCGCCGGCACGCAGACCAGCAGCAGCCAGGACAGGCCCACGTCCTCGCGCAGCGCCATGATCACGCCGGCCACGCACATGATCGGCGCGGTGACGAACATGGTGCACACCATCGCCACCAGCAGCTGGAGCTGCTGCACGTCGTTGGTGGTGCGGGTGATCAGCGACGGCGGGCCGAAGCCGGAGACCTCCCGTGCGGAGAGCTCGCCGACCCGGTGGAAGACCGCCGAGCGCACGTCGCGCCCGAACGCCATCGCACAGCGGGCCCCGAAGTAGACCGCGCCGATCGAGCAGACGATCTGCAGCAACGTGACGGTGAGCATCCACCCGCCGGTGGACACGATGTAGCCGGTGTCGCCGGTCGCGATGCCGAAGTCGATGATGTCGGCGTTGAGGCTGGGCAGGTACAGCGAGGCGATCGTGCCGATCAGCTGCAGCACGAGCACGGCCGTGAGCTCACGCCGGTACGGCCGCAGGTAGGTACGGAGCAGTCTGGTGAGCAAACGGTTCCCCCTGAGAAACGAGCCGTATCTAACATGACCCAACGTAGACCATCATTATAAGAAACGCAACGTATCTTAAAGGAGCCGGGGTGACGACGAAGCCCCGCCGGCGCGGCGAGCGGCTCGAGCACGCCATCCTCGACGCGGCCTGGGCCGAGCTGAGGGACGTCGGCTACGCCGCGCTGACCATCGAGGCGGTCGCCGCGCGGGCCGGGACCAGCAAGCCCGTGATCTACCGGCGCTGGTCCAACCGCGCGGAGCTGGTGCTCGCCGCCTGGAACCGCAAGGCCCCCGCCCTGCCGCCACACCCGGACACCGGTTCCCTGCGCTCGGATCTCGTCGCGCTGTTCACCCGGGTCGCGCACCGGGTGGACTACATGATGAGCGAGATGATCGCCGGCGTGATGGGCGAGGCCTTCCGGCATCCGGAGATCACCGCGCTGCTGCGCGAGCGCCTGAAGACCGCGCCGCTGAACGACGCCATCCGCTCGATCGTCGGCCGGGCCGTCGAGCGGGGCGAGCTGCCGCCCGTCGATGTTCCGCCGCGCGCCAGCCAGGTTCCCGTCGATCTGATCCGCAATGAGGCCATCATGTTCGGCGCGCCCATCTCCGAACAAACGATTATCGAGCTGGTCGACGAGGTGTACCTGCCCCTGCTGCGCGGCCTCGCCATTGACTGAGGGGGCTTTTCCTCAACCGACTTGGCGGCGTTGCCATTGCTGGTTGGCGCCGGTGCCGCAGGTCCACTGGACGACCTGGGCGCCGTCGGTGGCGGCGGCGTTGAGAACGTCGAGGCACTTGCCGCTGTGCCGGGCGATCAGCTGGAGGTACCCGGTGCCGAGGTCCTGGATGCGCCACTGCTGGTTGGCGCCGGTATGGCAGGTCCACTGGACGATCCGCGCGCCGTCGGTGGTGGCGGAGCCGGCCACGTCGAGGCACTTGCCGCTGTTGACGCTGACCACGTTGACGAAGCCGCCGCCGGCGTCGCGGAGCTGCCACTGCTGGTTGGTCTGCCCGTTGGCGGTCCACTGCACGATGTTGGCGTCGTCGGTGGTGGCGGCGTTGAAGACGTCGAGCAGCTTGCCGCTGTGCCGGGCGGTGAGGGTGTACCGGGCCGGTGGCGGCACGGTGCTCTGCGGGGCCAGCCGGTACAGGCCGGCGCCGTGCGCCGGGATCGCGCGGGTGAGGGTTCCGCTCACGGTGCCCAGGTCGGCGCCGGACCACAGGTCGGTGACGGTCGCCGAGCCGATGCCGAGATCGGCCAGGTTCACCGAGACCGGGCCCGCGGCGCCGTCCCGGTTGAACAGCGCCAGGTATTTGTGGTCGCTGCCCGGCACGTCGGCTGTCCACACGGGACGGTTGCCGCCGGTCAGCTGCCGGTTGTCCGTGCTGGCCTGGTCGACCGCGAGCACGGCGGCGTTGGCCATCAGCGCCAGCTCGGGCGCGCGGTTCTCGACCGGGTTGCCGCCCCACATCAGCGGGGACCGGGTGATCGACCAGAGGGTCATCAGGGTGCGCTGCTCGTCGGCGGTCAGGTTGGAGTAGCGGGGCGAGCCGACGGGTCCGAACTTGGCCAGCCGGCCGATCGGGATCATGTCCGGGTCCGGCCAGGCCCCCGTGGACCGGTACGGCGTCCAGTCGCGCAGCACGGCGAACAGCGCGTCCACCGACGGCCAGTTGTCCCACAGGTCGTTGACCGTGCGCCACATGTGCGCGTTGGCCGCCACGTGCGGGCCGCTGCCCAGCGGGGTGGGGCCGGGGGAGAGGCTGAGCACCATCGGCCGCCCGCTGCGCTCGATCGCCCGCCGGTATCCCTCGACCTCGGCCTGCCGGTACGTGGGTGCGGCGATGTCGTCCACCTTGACGTAGTCGACGCCCCAGCTTGCCAGCAGCTGGAACACCGAGTCCAGGTACGCCTGCGCGCACGGGTTGGACATGTTCAGGCCCCACATCAGGTTGAGCCAGGCCGCGGTGGTGTTGTTGTTGATCTGGTTGGCACGGCAGCCGGTGCCGAGGATGGGCACGTTGTCGGCGACCGCCTGGCGCGGGATTCCGCGCATCAGGTGCACCCCGAACTTCAGTCCCTGGGCGTGGACGTAGTCGGCGAGCGGCCGGAAACCGTTGCCGCCGGCCGCGGACGGGAACCGGGTGGTGTCCGGCAGCAGCCGCCCGTTGCCGTCCATGCGCAGCCGGGGCTGAAGGTTCACGTCCTGGTTCGGGCTGCCGTTGTGCCGGCCGGGGTAGTACCAGGCCCAGTCGACGACGATGTACTGCCAGCCGAACCGGCGCAGGTTGTCGCGCAGGTAGTCGGCGTTGGCCCGCACGTCGGCCTCGGTGACGCTCCAGTTGAACGAGTCGTAGCTGTTCCAACCCATCGGCGGGGTGCTCGCCACCCCGTTGTTCCACGCCCGTGCCGGCCGGTCGTCGGGGCCAACCAGGCCCGCGAGCAGCAGCGCGAGAACCATGACCAGACCGAGGACCCGGCGACCGGACATCCCAACCCCCTGCAGGTTCAGGGAAACGCTCCTCGAGGCAGCGTAGGACGCCGCGGACAGCATGTCGAACACTGTCCGAAATCCCGAACGGACTCCTCGGCTTGACAGCTTCTCTAGCTAGCAGCCTATAGTGCTAGGTAGCTAGATGAATGGAGCTTCGGGATGATCGAGTTTCACCTCGACGAGCGGTCCGGGCTGGCGCCGTACGTGCAGCTGGTCCGGGAGGTGCGGCAGGCGCTGCGGCTGGGCCTGCTGCGCGAGGGGGACCAGCTGCCCACCGTCAAGGAGGTCGTGGCGCAGCTGGCGATCAACCCCAACACGGTGCTCAAGGCGTACCGGGAGCTGGAGCACGAGGGTCTGGTCGCGGCCCGGCCCGGCGTGGGGACGTTCGTGACGGCGACGCTCGCCGGCACCTCGCTGGCCGCGCACGGCCCGCTGCGCCAGGAGCTGCGCCGCTGGCTGGCCAAGGCGCGCCGGGCCGGGCTGGACGACGAGAGCATCGAGGCCCTGTTCATGACGACCTTTCGGACCGCCGCTGGAGAGGACATAGCATGAGCGCCCGACCCAATGCGCCCAGCAGGACCTGTGCGAACGCTCTGCACGCCGAGCGGAGCGAGGCAGGTGTCACAGCATGAGCGCCGTTCTGGAGGCCACGGGTCTCGGCAAGAGATACGGGAAGCGGTGGGCCCTTTCGGACTGCACGCTGGACATCCCGGCCGGGCACGTCGTCGGCCTGGTCGGCCCGAACGGAGCGGGCAAGACCACGCTGCTGAACCTGGCCGCCGGTCAGCTTGCGCCGACCACCGGCAGCATCACGGTGCTCGGCGGCCGACCAGGGTCCGGCCCCGCGCAGCTGGCCAAGGTCGGGTTCGTCGCCCAGGACACCCCGACGTACGCCGGGCTCACCGTCGGCGAGCACCTCACGCTCGGCGCCCGGCTCAACCCCGGATGGGACGGTTCCGTTGCCCGGCAACGGATCGAGCGGCTCGGCCTCGATCCCAAGCAGCGGGCCGGGACGCTGTCCGGCGGGCAGCGCGCCCAGCTCGCACTGACCCTCGGCGTGGCCAAACGGCCCGAGCTGCTGATCCTCGACGAGCCGGTCGCGTCGCTCGACCCGCTGGCCCGCCGCGAGTTCCTGCAGGGCCTGATGGAGGCCGCCGCCGAGCAGGAGCTCAGCGTCGTGCTGTCCTCCCACCTCGTCTCCGACCTGGAACGGGCCTGCGACTACCTGATCGTGCTCGTCGAGTCCCGGGTCCGGGTCACCGGAGCGGTCGAGGAGCTGCTGGCCACCCACCACCGGCTCACCGGCCCGCGCCGCGACCTCGACCGGCTTCCCGCCGACCAGCACGTCGTGTCCGAAAGCCACACCGACCGGCAGAGCACGCTCATCGTCCGCGCCGGCGGCCCGATCCACGACCCCGCCTGGACGGTCAGCCAGCTCAGCCTCGAGGACCTCGTGCTGGCCTACATGAACTCCGCCTCCGCCCCCGCGCACCGACCGATCCTGGAGGTCCAGCGATGATCTGGTTGGCCTGGCGCCAATTCTGCCTTCCGGGTGCCGCGGTGTTCGCCGGGCTCGCCGCGCTGGCCGTCGTCCTTGCCCTCACCGGCCCCGGCCTCGCCCGCGAGTACGCCGCCGGGATCGCCGAGTGCAGCGGCCAACCGGACGGCTGCGCGGACTTCATCCGCCAGTTCCTCAGCGACTACGACAACGCCTTCGCCATCGTCACCGGCCTCGTGCTGATCCTGCCCCCGCTCATCGGCCTGTTCTGGGGCGCGCCGCTGATCGCCCGCGAGCTGGAGACCGGCACCCACCGTCTGGTGTGGAACCAGAGCATCACGAGGACCCGTTGGCTGGCCGTCAAGCTCGGGCTGGTCGGCCTGGCCACCATGGCCGCCGCCGCGCTCGGCAGCCTTTCGGTGACCTGGTGGGCCAGCACCCTCGACCTCAACGGCGACAACGACGCGTTCCCGCGGCTGTCGTCGCTGGTGTTCGACGCCCGCGGCATCGTGCCCATCGGCTACGCGGCCTTCGCCTTCGCCCTCGGCATGGCCGTCGGAATGCTGATGCGCCGCGCGCTTCCCGCCATGGCGGTCACCCTGGTCGCGTTCGCCGCCATCCAGATCGCCGTGCCGTCGCTGGTCCGGCCGTACCTGCTGCCGCCGACCACGGCGACCGTAGCGCTCTCACCGTCCATCTTGGACGGAATCTCCCGCCCGGTCTCCGGAGACGGCATGGAGATCCGGGCCAAGGCGCCGGATCCGGGCGCCTGGCTGCTGTCCAGCCGGACCGTCGACGCGTCCGGGAACACCGTCGCCGAGATCCCGGTGTCCACGACGTCGGGCCCCTGCGCGCCCTCGGGCCGCCCGCAGGACAGCATCGCCAGGTGCCTCGACGAGCTCAACCGGCTCGGCTACCGGCAGCAGCTCACCTACCATGCCCCCAGCCGCTTCTGGCCCCTGCAATGGATCGAGGCCGGGGTCTACCTCGCCCTGGCCGCCGCCCTCGCCGGGTTCAGCTTCTGGTGGCTGCGCCGCCGCCTGTCCTGACTGCTCAGCGAGCTGCTCGGCGTCAGCCGGTCGGGACCCGGCGCAGGTAGGCCCGTTCGGCGGTGCCCCAGGCGGTGGTGGTGAGCAGGTAGAGGCCGGCGGCGAGGGGGATCAGGGCGGCGCCGATCAGCGACCCGTACGGCAGCAGCCGGAGCAGGCCGGCCAGCGGAACCCGGTCGCCGGCGGTCCGCCTGATGATCCGCGCCGAGCACCAGGCCACCGCGGCGAGCGCGGCGAACAGGCCGAGGAACACCGGATCGGCGGGCATCGCCGGCCAGTGCGCGCCCAGCGGCGTGCCGAGCAGGGCGCGGTCGAGCAGCGCGTTGGGCGCGCCGGCGATGGTCGGGGCGGAGAAGAGCCGGAACAGCACGACGAAGAACGGCAGCTGCGCGAGCATCGGCAGGCAGCCGGCGAACATCGAGGTGCCGGCGGAGCGGTGCAGGGCGGCCAGCTCGCGGGCGAAGCGCTCCCGGTCCTTGCCGTACTTGCGTTGCAGCTCACGGACTTGGGGCGCCAGCGCGGTGCGGGCCCGCTCCCCGCGGGCCGCGGCCCTGGCCAGCGGGTGCAGGGCCAGCCGCACGGCGATGGTGATCAGGACGATGACGATGGCCGGGTCGAGCACGCCGGCAAGGGCCAGGACGAGGTGGTGCGCGCCGGCGACCGGCACGTCGAGAAGGGTGAACAAGGCAGCGCTCCGTCAGGGTCGAGCCGATGGGGGACAGGCGGAAGCGGCTATGCGGCCGCCGGGCACAGTCCTGGGGCTCGGGGACGGGTACGGCCGTCGGCGTCGGGGTCGCGGCTGCGCATGAACGCCGACCGGTGCGCGCAGTCACGCAGCACGCGGACGCGGACGCGGATCCGCGGTGCGCTCCGGTCGGGCGGCCGCCACGCCAGCAGCAGGACCACGGCCACGGTCGCGACGGTCAGCAGCTCGGTCGGGTTGCCGGCGGCGGGGAGCAGGAGACCGGCCAGGGACAGCAGTGCGACCAGCCCGTACAGCCGAGGCACCGCGGTCACCTCCCGTTCGCCGCCGGATCCACCTTCCTCCCGCACGCACCCGGCACGCAACCGGCTCGCGCGGTAAGAATGGCCGGGACAACGGGTCGGCGCGGAGGTGGCAGATGGAGTACGTCTTCGATCCCGGCGTGGTGCACGAGTGCGCGATGACGTGTCTTGGCAAGCCGGACAAGCCGGCGATGTTCGCCGCCTTCGAGGCGGCGATGGCGCAGGCGTATCCGGGGCGGCTCAACCTTGATCAGCCGTGGATCTTCAGCAACGCCGGCGGCGCGATGATCCAGATGAAGGTGTACTACGCCTCGCTCGCCGAGTACATCATGATCTGGGGGACGCCGATCGGGTCGGAGGGGCACTCCGGCCGGCACGCGTTGGGCTTCTGGGACACCGTGATCGACGGCGAGATGTGGTACTACGGCGAGGGCCAGTTCGACAAGCGGGTCTACCGGCCGGGGGATCGCGTCTACGTCGGGCCGAACCAGGCCCGCGGCATGAACTTCACCACCGGGGTGTACGCGGTGGAGTACGCCCGCGGCGTGCTGCCCCTGTCCATCCCGTTCGGACTGGCCGACAGCCTGATCAGCACGCTGGACTACGCCACGATCGTGCAGACGCTGAGCATGTACACCGCGCTGGTCGGCCACCACCTCGAGCGGCCGCGCGCCGACGGGCTGCCGTCCTCGCCGCTGCGCAGGTCGGTGGGCGCGCGCATGCTCCGGATCGGGAACCGGATCACCCGGTGGGTCCGTCCCCCCGAGCCGACCGACGAGATTCCGCCGGGTACATCGACCGGGTCCGCGACGAGGCCAGCGCTATCGCCCGCCGCCGAGGCAGCAGCCGCACCGCCGTCCCCGCAAGGCGATTGAGCCGCCCGGGGATGACGACCGGCCGGCGCCCGATGGCCGCCAGCGTCTGGCGCGCCACGGTCCGCGGCGCCGTGGGCGGTGGCACCAGGCGCGGCAGGGTGGCGTCGGTGCGCGCGAAGGTGGGCGTCCGGACCAGGCCGGGGCAGCTGGCGAGCACGTCGACGCCGCGCGGGCCGAGCTCCTCCCACAGCCCCTCGGCCAGCACCCGAAGGTAGGCCTTGGTCGCCGCGTAGTGGGTGACGAGGGCCGATCCCTGCCCGCCGGCCAGCGAGCTGAGCAGCACGATGCCGCCGCGCCCGCGCGCCGCCATCCGGGTGCCGAACGCGTGCGCAAGGTGGGCGGCGCTGCGGCAGTTGAGGTCGAGGACGGCGTCCAGCTGGGCCGGGGTCAGCTCGAGGAACGGCGCGATCGGGGCGAGCGCGGCGACGCACACGAGCAGGCCGACGTCCTCGCCGGCGCCGGCGATGGCCGCGATCCCCTCGGGCGTGCCCGCGTCGACGGCGGCGACCCGGATCCGGACGCCGTGCGCGGTGCGCAGCCGGCCGGCCAGCTCGTCGAGCACGGTTTGCCGGCGGGCCACCAGAACGAGGTTGCTGCCGCGGGCGGCGAGCTCCTCGGCGAAGGCGGCGCCGATGCCGTCGGACGCGCCGACGATCACCGCCCACGGGCCGTAGCGCCACATCAGCGCCTCCAGTAGTACGGCGACAGGCGCAGCATGGCGAGCCTGGCCAGCGGTCCGACCAGCGGCACCAACCGGCGCCGCCAGCCGAGGCCGGCGGCGATCGCCGCGGTGATGTCGTCGAAGGTGTGCCGCTGGTAGCCGAGCAGCGCCTGGCTTTCCGCGGTGTCCACCCAGTCGGTGGCGTACACCGCGTCGCTGAACGCCTTGTCCGGCAACGGTTTGATGCCCATCGCGGTCAGTATCCGGGTGAGATAGTCGCGGTAGGTCAGCTGGCAGGACGGTCCGCCGCCGATGAACAGCACCCGGCCCCACACCTCGGGCGTTTCCAGCGCGTTGGCGATGGCCAGCCCGGCGTCGTCGGCGTGCAGCGCCTCGATCCGGTTGTGCAGACCGATCTCGAACATGATCGGGTGCGGGTCGCGGATGCCCAGCACCGGCACGTCCGCCAGCCGGAAGATCGCCCAGGTCAGCCCGGATCCGCGGATCAGCCGCTCACACTCGATCTTGTGCGTGGTGTACGGGTCGGTGGCCACCAGCGGATCGTCGACCCGCCGGGGCGGGGTCCGGTCCAGCGTGTGGCCGTGCACGTCGAACGTCGACGTGAACAGCAGCCGCGGCGGGCTCGGCCGCGCAAGGCAGGCGGCGACGACGTTGGCCGTTCCGTCCACATTGACCTCCCGGGCCCGCTCGGGGTCCGCGTCGGACGCGGGCGGGATCACCGCGGCGAGATGGACGACGGCGTCCACCCCGTCGACCGCCCGGTTCACGGCCGCCGGATCGGTGACGTCGCCCGCGAAGGCCCGCACCATGTGGCCCCGCCGCACCAGCTCGGGCACCACGTGCGAGCCGACGTTGCCCGACGCCCCGGTCACCAGAATCCGCATCGGGACAAGTATCGGGGACCATCCTGAAAGTGGTCACGGAGTCACACTTCCGACGCGTGAGACGAATGGACATAGCCTCGAGCTTCCTGGCCATGGAGCGTCTCACCGGGTCCCGATCTACTGGTTGTCATCGGATCGACCAGTGAGGAGAGACCCATGAAGCTCATCGTGTTCGGAGCGACCGGCACAGTCGGCAAGCACGTCGTCGAGCAGGCCCTGCGGCGGGGCCACGAGGTCACCGCGTTCACCCGCGATGCCGCGCGGATCACGGCGCGGCACGAGCGGCTGCACGTCGCGCAGGGCGACGTCGCCGACGTGGACGCGGTGGCGAGCGCCGTCGCCGGCCATGACGCGGTGATCGTCACGCTCGGCGGGGGTCGCAGGGGCGACGTCCGGGCGCCCGGAACCCTGACGATCATCAAGGCGATGCAGCGGACCGGCGTGCGCCGGCTGATCTGCCAGTCGACCCTCGGCGTTGGCGACAGCCGGGGCAACCTGAACTTCCTGTGGAAGCGCATCATGTTCGGGCTGCTGCTGCGCGCGGCGTACGCCGACCACGTCCGCCAGGAGGAGCACGTCACGCGCAGCGGTCTGGATTGGACGATCGTGCGGCCGAGCGCCTTCACCGACGGGCCGCGCACCGGCGAGTACCGGCGTGGCTTCGGCCAGGACGATCGGTCGGGGAGCCTGAAGATCTCCCGCGCGGACGTCGCCGACTTCCTGGTCGCCCAGCTCACCGACACCGGGTACGTGCACCGCACGCCGGCGATCTCGTACTGATGGGACTCGTTCGGTGGCGATCGGCGCGGTCGCCGGCGCCTACGATGGCGGCGATGGACGTGCTGGAGTCTCTGCTCGACGGGCCGCGCGCCCGCGGGGCGTTCCTGCTGCGCTCGGTCATGGATCCGCCGTGGTCGCTGCGGATCCGGGACGAGTCGCCGCTGACCGTGGTGGCGATGGTGCGGGGCTGGGCGTGGCTGCTGCCCGACGAGGGCGCGCCGCACCGCCTTGCCGCAGGCGACGTCGCCGTGGTGCGCGGGCCGGACCACTACACGATGGCCGACGACCCGGCGACGGCGCCCACCGTCGTGATCTCGCCCGGCCAGGTCTGCACCCGGGTCTCGGACGGCGCGCACCTGGCCGAGGAGTGGGATCTCGGCGTGCGCACGTGGGGCGCCGACCCCGACGGGGCGACGGTGATGCTCACCGGCACCTACGAGCACGCCGGCGAGATCAGCCGGCCGCTGCTGTCGGCGCTGCCGGGCGTGATCACGCTGACCGCCGCCGACTGGGACACGCCGCTGGTGTCCCTGCTGGCCGAGGAGATCGTGCGGGACCACCCCGGCCAGCGCGCGGTGCTCGACCGGCTGCTCGACGTGCTGCTGATCACGGCCCTGCGCACGTGGTTCGGCAAGCAGCGCGACCGGGCCCCCGCCTGGTACCGGGCGCAGGGCGACCCGGTGGTCGGGAAGGCGTTGCAGTTGCTGCAGAACGCGCCGGCCCATCCGTGGACGGTGGCGAAGCTGGCGGCCGAGGCGGGGGTCTCTCGGGCCGCGCTCGCCCGGCGCTTCACCGAGCTGATCGGCGAGCCGCCCATGTCGTACCTGACCAACTGGCGGCTCGCGCTGGCCGCCGACCTGCTCTGCCAGCCCGACGTCACGATCGGCGCCGTGGCCAGGCAGGTCGGCTACAGCACGGCATTCGCCCTCAGCGCCGCCTTCAAACGGGAGCGCGGCATCAGCCCGCAGCAGCACCGCCAGCTCGCCACCGGCTGAACCCGGCCCTCCTTCGCCTGCCGAAACCTCGCCCTAATAGTCGGATCCGACGAATTGCGGGTGACGCCGGGCAACCGGGTGTGCCAGGATTGATAGTTGACGAGTGCACTACCTGTTTCACCCAAGTTTCGCGGCCGTGGTCCGCCATTCGTTGCAGCAATGCGGCGTACGTCTGGTCGAAATGTCTCCCGCCGGCGGCGGCATGTCTATGCCACCGGGCGGCGGAATCCGCCGTCGCGGGCCTGTTCCGGGCTGACTCCCCGGTATCCGGTCGGCCCGGGGCGTCATAACTCCACCGGCGTATCCGGCTTCCGCCGATCGTACTAGTCGTCGTTCGAGCGGAAACACAATGTGATAATTTTGGAGGACTAAAGCGTTCGCGGGTCTCGACCGGCCCCGGTGCACGAACCGGACGGGTGAGGTATTGGTGTTGAGGTCGTGGGCTGATGATTCCGAACTCGTCGATAGCACGACACTCTTACCTATCCCACCCACCCGATTAGCCAAGGTCATAGTCGGCGCCGTCTTCGTCGGGCTCACCGGGATTGGTTTCCTGCGTATCGTCGACGAGCGGGGCGCCGACGCGCTCGCCGTCGCCGGCGCCATCGCCGGGTTTCTCGCGCTGTTGTTCCTCCAGATGTTCTGGTTCGGCGGACCGCCCGGCCGGCTGCCGCCGGCGTACCGTTACGTGGCGCTACTGGCCCAGGCCGGCCTGGTCTACCTGCCCGCGCTCAAGTTCGGCGACGCCTGGGCGTTCATGCCGGGCTTCCTTGCCGGATCCATGCTGCTCGTCCTGCCGCCGGCCGGGGCGTGGCTCGGGTTTCTCGGGGTGGTGGCCAGCACGGCCACCCTGCAGGCCGTGCTCGGCGACGCCCGCGGAATACTGAGCGTGATATCCGCCAGCATCACCACGGCGATCATCGGATTGGTGGTGTACGGGCTGTCCCGGCTGGCTCAATTGGTCGAAGAACTGCATGAGGCGCGCGCCGAAATCGCGCAGATGGCGGTCGTGCGCGAGCGGCTGAGGTTTGCCCGGGATTTGCATGATCTGCTGGGGTACAGTCTTTCCGCGATTACGCTCAAGAGCGAGCTGGCGCATCGGCTGGTGACCAAGAATCCGGTCCAGGCGCGCGACGAGCTGTTGGAGATTCTCCGCATCTCGCGGCAGGCTCTGGCCGACGTTCGAACCATTTCGAGCAATTATCGCGAGCTGTCGCTGGACGACGAATGCCGATCCGCCAGATGGGTGCTCGGCTCGGCCGACATCGACGTGCGGATGTCGCTGTCCTACCGGGACCTGTCCGAGCCGGTGAGCACGGTGCTGGCCACCGTGCTCCGCGAGGGCGTGACGAACATCCTGCGGCACAGCAAGGCCGAGTGGTGCGAGATCACCGTCTCGCAGACCGACAGCACGGCCTCGATCGAGATCGTCAACGACGGGGCGCGCCCGGGCGCCACCGACACCGACGCCGACGGCGGCGAGGGACTGCAGAACCTGGTCACCAGAACGACCGAGCTCGGCGGCGAGCTCATCGCCGAGCGCATCTCCGATCACCGGTATCGCCTGCGGGCCAACATCCCGGTCAAGCCCCAGCAATAAGTACCAATCAGTTGGTTGGTCGCGGTGACCGCGTGGCAATAAATACCGAACAGTTGGTTAATGTCACAGCCAGCCGGCGGCCGTGGCTATCCGGATCGCGTCGACCCGATTCCTGGCGTTGAGCTTATTGATGATCGTGGTGAGGTAGTTTCGTACCGTTCCGGTCGACAGGAACACCTTCGCGGCGATTTCCACCGCCTCCATGCCCTCGGCGGTCAGCCGGAGCACCTCGATCTCACGCGCGGTCAGCGGGCAGTCGGCGGTGTCGAACGCGGCAAGGGCCAGATGGCTGTCCACCACCCGGTGCCCGGCGGCCACCCGCCGGATCGCGTCGGCCAGCTCCGCCGGCGGGGCGTCCTTGAGCAGGAACCCGCTGACCTTCGCCGCCAGCGCGCGGCGCAGCGTTCCCGGCCGGCCGAGCCCGGTCAGGATCAGCGTCCGGGTCTGCGGCACCCGGTCGTGCAGCTCGGCCGCGACGGTCAACCCGTCCTTGCCCGGCAGGTCGATGTCGATGATCGCGACGTCCGGCTCGTGCTTGGCCACCGTCGCCATGATCTCCGTCCCGGAGGACACCTCGGCGACCACCTCGATGTCCGGCTCGAGGTTGAGCAGTGCTACCAGGGCGCCGCGAACCATGTGCATGTCCTCGGCAAGCATGACCTTGATCATGTCGCCTCTCCTCCGGAGCCCGCGCCGGTCGTGCTCGACCACCAGGGTGCCTGATGGTGGCTCGTTTCCCATCCTCTCCCATTGCCGGGTATCAGGTGTCATGATTCGTCCACTTGGTAGATGGCTGGGGCTGGCGTTCGGTCTAGCCGTAGGCCGATGGCGAACTCGCCGATGCTCACCTCGGCCGGCCAGTCCAATCCGAACGCCCGCGTGGCGACGTCGCTGTCGCCGATGGCGAGCGCGCACGGACCGAGACCCATGGCCGTGGCGACCAGATAGAGCGTCTGCTGCAGGACCCCGACGTGCTTGAGCGCGGTCGAGTAGGCGATGCCGTCGTACACCCAGGACAGCCGGGCGATCCGCGCGGTCATCGTGATCAGCGCCGCCGGCCGCCGCAGCGTCCTGATCAGCACCGCCGCGTCGTCGAGCAGCTTGGCCAGGTCGGTCTCGTCGGTGCTGGTCAGGGTGAGCGCGTGGTCGAGCGGGTCGTAGTGGTAGATGCCGCGGGGCAGGCCGGCGCAGCGGTCCACGGTCACGTACAGCTCGAGCTCGTAGAGCGAGTCGCTGCTCGGGTACGGGCGGTCGGAGATCATGTACGGCACCCCGCCTGGCGCGGTCACCTCCATCAGCGACCGGATCCGCGCCGTCCGGTACAGCAGCTCGCCCACCTGCTCGGCGGACAGCGGCTGCTCGGCGAACTCGCGCACGGAGTCGCGCCGCTCGATGGCCCCGGTCAGCGACGGGTCGCCGGCCGACGCCTCCTCGAGCATCGGTTTGTGCAGGGGGAAGCGCCGGCCCTCGGGCACCGGCTTCACGGCGGGCAGCGGTGGGAACGTCCCGACGTAGCGGTACACCGCGCCGAGCGGATCATCCTGCCGGCCCATCCTGCTGCGCGAGTGGAAGAGCAGATCGTGGTGGGACCACGGGGTCAGCCCGGGGTCGCGGTCCTCGGCGAACCACGCCGCGTCCGACCGCTCGTCCCGCTCGCCGATCGCGACCATCGACGCGGCCACCAGATAGGACACCACCGCGGTGATCAGCGCGAAGTCGGCGTGCATGGTGTCGGCGAGGTCGGCCACGGTGATCGGACTGCCGAGCGCGCCCACCACCCAGGCCGCCAGCGGGCGGTGCAGCACCACCCGGTAGCGTGCCAGCGGGGACTCCAGCACCAGCGCGTCGCTGGCGGTGCGCATCGCGGCGAAGCGGGACAACCGGACCAGATCCGTCCGGCCGACGTCCGGCGGCGTGAACGTCGCCTGCGGGGAGACCGGCACCGCGGACAGCAGCTCCCCGACCACGTCCTCGGTGCCCAGCGAATGCACCAGCAGGCCCCGAACCCGGTCCAGCACCCGGCCGAGCGCCGCCTGGTCGCCCTCGGCGACGTTGGCGATGGCCATCGGGCCGAGGCTGAGCCGGTTGAGCAGGTCACGCTCGGCGGCGGTGGCATCGGCCAGCTCGATCTCGCCCCACCGGCTGATCACGTTCAGGTGGTCCGCCGCCGGGCCGGTCTCCACGGTCACCTCTTCCCGCAGGGACCACAGCCGGATGATCGCGGGCGGCTGCTCGCCGGGCTCGATGTGCACGGGGCGCTCCTGAACGGAGGTCGGTAAATGAATCAGGCATCCACAGTTCTCCCAATGGAACAGTGCAGGACGAGCCTTTTTCGGTCCAGTGCGCCGGTCACCGAGTCCCATTGCGTCCTCACCGGGTGCGGGTGAAGTTCTCACTGTTCAGGGCGTTGCGGCCGGAGCTAGGGTTCTTGTGCCGAGCGTGGTCTGGCTCGGGTGCCCTGGACGCCGGATTTGTGAATTGCTCATTTGTTTGCCGGTACCCGGTCATGCCGGAAAGGACATCATGGAGTGTGAAACCGTCCAGCTGGTCATCGGTGGCATGACGTGCGCGTCCTGCGCGGCGCACATCGAGGCGCACCTGAACAAGATCGACGGCGTCGCGGCGACGGTGAACTACGCGACCGAGAAGGCGACCGTGCGCTTCCCGGGAACCGTGTCCACCGACGAGCTGATCGCCGCGGTGACCGACGCCGGCTACACCGCGCGGATGCCGCGGGCGGACCCGGCGGACACCGGCACCGGAACCGAGCCCGACGACGAGCACGGCGCGGAGCTGCGCGCGGCCCGAACCCGGCTGTGGGTGTGCACGGCGCTGTCGGTCCCGGTCATCGCGCTGGCGATGGTCTCCCCGCTGCAGTTCAACTACTGGCAGTGGGCCTCGCTGACGCTGGCGGCGCCGGTGGTGGTGTGGGGTGCGCTGCCGTTCCACCGGGCGGCCTTCGCCAACCTGCGGCACGGCGCGGCCACCATGGACACGCTCATATCGCTGGGCACGATCGCCGCGTTCGGCTGGTCGCTCTACGCGTTGTTCCTCGGCACGGCCGGCCTGCCCGGCATGACTCACCCGTTCCGGATCACCATCGAGCGAATGGCCGGGGAGGGCACCATCTACCTGGAGGTGGCCTCCGGGGTGACCATGTTCATCCTCGCCGGGCGGTACTTCGAGGCCCGCGCCAAGCGCAGGTCCGGGGCGGCGCTGCGCGCGTTGCTGTCGTTGGGGGCCAAGGACGTCGCGGTGCTGCGGGACGGGGTCGAGCAGCGGATCCCGATCGGGGCGCTGGCGGTCGGTGACCGGTTCGTGGTGCGGCCGGGGGAGAAGATCGCCACCGACGGCGTCGTCGAGGAGGGCAGCTCCGCGGTCGACGCGAGCATGCTGACCGGTGAGCCCGTCCCGGTCGAGGTGCGGCCCGGCGACCAGGTGGTCGGGGCCACGGTCAACGCCGGCGGGCGGCTCGTCGTGCGGGCCACCCGGATCGGCGCCGACACCCAGCTCGCCCAGATGGCGCGCCTGGTGGAGGAGGCGCAGTCCGGCAAGGCACGGGTCCAAAGGCTCGCCGACCGGGTGGCCGGGGTGTTCGTGCCGACCGTGCTCACGCTGGCGGTCGCCACGCTCGGCTTCTGGCTCGGCACCAACGGTTCGGTCGCGGCCGCGTTCACCGCCGCGGTCACGGTGCTGATCATCGCCTGCCCGTGCGCCCTCGGCCTGGCCACCCCGACCGCGCTGCTGGTCGGCACCGGTCGCGGCGCGCAGCTCGGCATCCTGATCAAGGGCCCGCAGGTGCTGGAGTCCACCCGCCGCGTGGACACCGTGGTGCTGGACAAGACCGGCACCATCACCAGCGGCCAAATGTCCCTTGTGGACATCGTACCCGCCGCCGGTGTGTCCGAAGTAGACCTGCTGCGGCTGGCCGGCGCCCTCGAGCACGCCTCCGAGCATCCCATCGCCAGGGCGATCGCCGCGGGCGCCCGGGAGCGCGTCGGCGACCTCGCCATGGTCGCCGAGTTCGGCAACGTCGAAGGTCTCGGCGTGCGCGGCGTCGTCGACGGGCACCGCGTGCTTGCCGGCCGCCCGGCGCTGATGGCCGACGAGTCGCTGCGCCTGCCGGCCACACTGGACATGGCGCGCTCCGCCGCAGAGGCCGACGGCCGGACCGCCGTCGTGGTCGCCTGGGACGGTGCCGTCCGCGGCCTGCTCGTCGTGGCCGACACCGTCAAGCCCACATCGGCCCAGGCCGTGCGCGAGCTGCGTGCGCTTGGTCTGCGGCCGGTGCTGCTCACCGGCGACAACGAGGCGGCCGCCCGGTCCGTGGCGGCCGAGGTCGGCATCGACGAGGTGATCGCCGAGGTGCTGCCCGCCG
>NZ_DASZCQ010000078.1:0-6954 GCF_035942955.1 Actinophytocola sp.
GGGCACTCGCCGCCCTTGTCGCAGACCGGGCAGTCCAGCGGGTGGTTGATCAGCAGGAACTCCATGATCCCCTGCTGCGCCTTGTCCGCGACCGGGCTGGAGACCTGGGTGTTGACGACCATGCCCTCGGCGACCGGCAGCGTGCAGGACGCCTGCGGCTTCGGGAACGGCCGCCCGTTGCCGGCGTCGGGGATGTCGACCAGGCACTGGCGGCAGGCGCCGACCGGGTCGAGCAGCGGGTGGTCGCAGAACCGCGGGATCACGATGCCCAGCCGCTCCGCCGTGCGGATCAGCAGCTCGCCCTTGGGCGCGACCACCTCGGCGCCGTCGATGATCAGCCGGACGTGCCCTTCTGGGACGGCGATGGTCTTGTTCTCTTCCGGTGCAATGGTCATGCGTTGGCTCCCACCAGCGCTGGGTTCACGGCCTTGGCCGCCTTGGACTGCTGGCCGCACAGGGCGAGGAACTCGTCTCGGAAGTACTGGATGCCGCTCACGATCGGGCTCACCGCGCCGTCACCCAGCGCGCAGAACGACCGGCCGAGGATGTTGTCGCAGATGTCGAGCATCGTGTCGATGTCGGCCTCGGTGCCCCTGCCCTCGAGCATCCGCTCGAGGATCCCCACCAGCCAGTAGGTGCCCTCCCGGCACGGCGTGCACTTGCCGCACGACTCGTGCTCGTAGAACTTCGTCCACTTCATGACCGCCCATGGCACCGACACGGTCTCGTTGAAGATCATCAACGCGGTGGTGCCGAGCATCGAGCCGGCCTCGGTGGCGCCCTCGAAGTCCAGCGGGACGTCCAGGTGCTCGGCGGTGAACAGCGGGGTGGACGAGCCGCCCGGGGTCCAGAACTTCAGCGGGATGCCGTCCTTCATGCCGCCGGCCAGCTCGAGCAGCGTGCGCAGCGTCGTCCCGAGTGGAGCCTCGTACTGACCAGGCTGCTCGACGTGGCCGGAGATCGAGAAGATCTTCGGGCCGGGCGAGCGCTCGGTGCCCATGGAGCGGAACCAGTCCGAGCCGCCGTTGACGATGAACGGCACGCTGGCGATGGTCTCCACGTTGTTCACGGTGGTCGGCATGCCGTACACGCCGGCGGCGGCCGGGAACGGCGGCTTGAGCCGCGGCTGGCCGCGCCGGCCCTCCAGCGAGTCGAGCAGCGCCGTCTCCTCGCCGCAGATGTACGCGCCGGCGCCGGCATGGACGGTGATGTCCAGGTCGAAGCCGGAGCCGAGGATGTCGGCGCCGAGGTAGCCGGCCCGGTAGGCCTCGCGCACCGCGGCGTGCAGCCGGCGGATGACGTGCGGCACCTCGCCGCGGACGTAGATGAAGCAGCGGTGCGCCCGGATGGCGTACGAGGCGATGATGCAGCCCTCGATCAGCGAGTGCGGATCGGCCATCATCAGCGGGATGTCCTTGCAGGTTCCCGGCTCGCCCTCGTCGGCATTGATCACCAGGTAGTGCGGCTTGTCCTCGTTCTGCGGCATGAACGACAGCTTCACCCCGGTCGGGAAGCCCGCGCCGCCGCGGCCGCGCAGCCCGGAGTCCTTGACCAGCTGGACGATCTGCTCGGGTGTGCCCGCGAGCGCCTTGCGCAGCGCGGTGTAGCCCTCGAGCTGCTCGTAGGTCTGCAGCGTCCAGGACCGGGGCGACAGCCACCGCTTGGTGAGCACCGGCGTCAACGGATCTGGCATTGGAGCCCCCTCACTTCTTGCAGTCTTCTCGCGGCTTCGCGCGCGACCGCGATCGATCCGGCGGGGCCACGACCGGCCAACCGTCACCGTTGCTGCCAGGAGGCCCCGCCACCTCTATCGCGGGCCTTCGGCCTGGGCGCGCTCGGTGGTCACCTTGGTTGCCGCGAGTCACTTTGGCATCACCTCGTCTCGACGGGCGGCAGCGGCGCGTCCTCGGGCATGGCCGGGGCGGTCCAGCCCCGGTCGGCGGCCAACTGCGCGCCGCGCAGCGTTTCCGCCGCGGCCGACGGTCCGTCCACAGCGGACTGGAACTCGTCGGCGTCCTCGGGGTAGAACCCGGCCAGCTCCATCGAGACCGTGCGCCAGTCGGTGAGCGGGGCGCCCCTGGTCGGGGCCGGCTTCTCACCGCGCCGCAGGGCGTCCACGAGCTCGACGGCCGACTCCGGCGTCTGGTTGTCGTAGAACTCGTAGTTGACCTGCAGCACCGGCCCGAAGTCGCAGGCGGCAAGGCACTCGGCGTGCTCGAGGGTGATCGACCCCGGCTCGCCCGGCGTGCCCGCGGTCTCCTCGTGCCCCAACGGTTTGCGCGGCTCGCCGAGATGCTCGCCGAGTCGCTTGTAGATCTCGTCGCCGCCGAGCATCGCGCACATCGTGTTGGTGCACACGCTGACCAGGTGCTCGCCGCACGGCTTGCGCTTGTACATCGTGTAGAACGTGACGACCGCGCTCACCTCGGCGGTGGTCAGGTGCAGCTGCTCGGCGCAGAAGTCGACGCCGGCCGGGGTCACGTAGCCCTCCACCGCCTGCACCAGGTGCAGCATCGGCAGCAGCGCCGAGCGCGACTCGGGATACCGCGCGATGATCTGCCGCGCCTTGGCCACGATGTCCGGACCGAACACGGTCATGTCCGAAGTGGACGGTGTGACCAGCCGCTCGGTCTCCTCCCGGCTCACCGCCGACATGTCCTCGACGGGGGTGTCTCTTTCCGCCGCGGCCCAGGTCTGTCCGGGCCCGACGCTCGAGCCCCCGTGGGTCAGCCCGCGGGACGCCGGCTGCTGTGATGTCACCGGTCCACCCCTCCCATCACCGGGTCGATCGACGCGATCGCGGCGATCACGTCGGCCACCATGCCGCCCTCGGACATCGCCGGCATGGCCTGGAGGTTGACGAAGCTCGGGTCGCGCACGTGCACCCGCAGCGGCCGCGTCCCGCCGTCGGACACCACGTGGTAGCCCAACTCGCCGCGCGGCGACTCCACCGGCACGTACACCTGGCCGGGCGGCACCGTGAAGCCCTCGGTCACCAGTTTGAAGTGGTGGATCAACGCCTCCATGGACTGGCCCATGATCTTGCGGACGTGCTCGAGCGAGTTGCCCATCCCGTCGGCGCCGATGGTCAGCTTGGCCGGCCAGGCGATCTTCTTGTCCTCGACCATCACCGGGCCGGGCTCCAACTTGTCGAGGCACTGCTCGATGATCCGCAGCGACTGGTGCATCTCCTCGACCCGCAGCAGGTAGCGGGAGTACGCGTCGGCCTCCGTCGAGGTGGGCACCTCGAAGTCGTACTCCTCGTAGCCCAGGTACGGCTCGGTCTTGCGCATGTCCCACGGCAGCCCGGCCGAGCGCAGGATCGGCCCGGTGACCCCGAGCGCCAGGCACGCGTCCACCGGCAGGTAGCCGATGCCGATCAGCCGGTTCTTCCAGATCGGTTGCCCGGTCAGCAACTTGTCGAGCTGGGGCAGCCGTTCGTCCATCACGTCGATGAAGTCGCGGATGGCCTGCTCGTAGCCGGACGGCAGGTCCTGGGCGACCCCGCCTGGCCGGATGAACGCGTGGTTCATCCGCAGGCCGGTCAGGAACTCCAGCAGGTGCAGGACCTCCTCGCGCTCCCGGAACCCGATCGTCATCGCGGTCAGCGCGCCAAGCTCCATACCGCCGGTGGCCAGCGCGACGAGGTGCGAGCCGATCCGGTTGATCTCCATCAGCAGCACCCGGATCACCTGCGCCCGCCGCGGCGCCTCGATGCCGAGCAGCTTCTCCACCGACATGCAGTAGGCCGCCTCGTTGAACAGCGGCGACAGGTAGTCCATCCGGGTCACGAACGTGACGCCCTGGGTCCAGGTCCGGTACTCGCAGTTCTTCTCGATCCCGGTGTGCAGGTAGCCGATCACCGACCGGGCCTGGGTGACGGTCTCGCCCTCCAGCTCGAGCACCAGCCGCAGCACGCCGTGCGTGGACGGGTGCTGCGGACCCATGTTGATCACGATGCGCTCGTCGGAGATCGCGTCCTCGAGCACCTGGTCCCAGTCGCCGCCGGTGACCGTGTAGATCCGGCCCTCGGTGGTGTCCCGTGCCGTGGCAGTGGCATAGGGATCGCTGGCCCGCTCGGCCCCTGTGGTGGCGGTGCCGGTCTTGACGTCGGAGAGTCGTTCGGTCATGAGTAGGACCTCCGCTGGTCCGGTGGCGGAATCTCGGCGCCCTTGTACTCAACGGGAATCCCGCCGAGCGGGTAGTCCTTGCGCTGCGGGTGGCCGTCCCAGTCGTCCGGCATCAGGATCCGGGTCAGGGCCGGGTGTCCGTCGTAGACGATCCCGAACATGTCCCAGGCCTCGCGCTCGTGCCAGTCGGCGGTCGGGTAGACCTCGACGACGCTCGGCACGTGCGCGTCGTCGACGTCGACGGCCACCTCGAGCCGGATCCGCCGCCGGAAGGTCATGGAGGTCAGGTGGTAGGTGGAGTGCAGCCGCTGCGGCACGTCCGGGCCGTAGTCCACTCCGGACACCGAGCTGCACAGCTCGAAGCGCAGCGCGGGATCGTCGCGCAGCGCCCGGCACACCGCGACGAGATGCTCGCGGCGCAGGTACAGGGTGATCTCCCCGCGGTCGACGGTGACCTGCTGGATCGCCTCGGCCGGGATCTTGCGCTGCCGGAACGAGGCGTGCAGCTCCTCGATGAACTCGTCGAACCAGCCGCCGTAGGGCGGCTCGGCCGGCGCCGGGCTGTACGCCGGGAGGCGCAGCCCGCCGAAGCCGGTCGTGTCGCCGGCGTCGCCGACGTTGAACATTCCCTTGCGTGCCTTGCCGGCCACCACGCCCGGCTGCGCCGCGGCGGGCGCGGCCGCGCCGGAGCTCGGCTCGATGCCGGGCTCGGGCCGCTGCGCGCTGGACTGCTCGGCGCCGGGCTCCGGCTTGCTGTTGTCAGCCATCGGCACTCACAGCCTTATGCGATTCTGCGCCGAAGCTTCGGCGATGGCGCGCTCAGTGGTCACCATGACTGCCGCCACTCCTTGTGCATGGGCCTCACTTCTTCGCGTACTTGACCGAGGACGGGATCAGCTCCGTGCGCTCGCCGCGCTCGAGCTTCTCGGCGGCCCGGCGGGCGTTGATCGGCTCGTCCATGATCTTGGCGTGCAGCTTGAGGATCGCGTCGAGCAACATCTCCGGCCGGGGCGGGCAGCCGGGCAGGTACATGTCCACCGGCACGACGTGGTCGACGCCCTGCACCACCGCGTAGTTGTTGAACATCCCGCCGGACGACGCGCACACGCCCATCGCCAGCACCCAGCGCGGCTCGGCCATCTGGTCGTAGATCTGGCGCAGCACCGGGGCCATCTTGTTGGTCACCCGGCCGGCAACGATCATCAGGTCGGCCTGCCGCGGGCTGGCCCGGAACGCCTCCATGCCGAACCGGGCGATGTCGTACCGCGGCCCGCCGGTGGTCATCATCTCGATCGCGCAGCACGCCAGGCCGAAGGTGGCCGGCCACAGCGAGTTCTTGCGTCCCCAGTTGACCAGCTTCTCCAGGCTGGCCAAGAGGATTCCGTTGGGGAGCTTCTCTTCGAGGCCCATTGGTCCTCCCCGTCAGTTCCAGTCGAGTCCGCCGCGCCGCCACACGTAGGCGTAGGCGAAGCCGACCGTCGCGATGAACAAGAAGATCTCCACCAGACCGAACACCCCGAGCGCGTCCGCCGCGACCGCGAACGGGTAGAGAAACACCATCTCGATGTCGAACAGGATGAACAGCATCGCGGTCAGGTAGTACGCCACCGGCACCCGGCCACCCCCGACGACCGGCTGCGGCGACGGCTCGATGCCACACTCGTACGCCTCGAGCTTCGCCTTGTTGTACCGCCGCGGTCCCAGCAGCGGCCCCAGCGTGGCGGAGAAGATCGCGAAGGCGGCCGCCAGCCCGAACAGCAGCACCAGCGGCAGGTAGCTGCCCAGCCCGGTGGACACGATGCCGGTCTCCGGCTGGGCCGGTTGGGTCAGCGCAGTGAAGGTCTGGACCATAGACACCCTCGTCGTCCTTTCCCGCTCCCTGGCCGGCACCCTATGGGTTGCCCGCACACCCACCGCTTGTTAGGCACACCTAACTACCGCAGGCAGCCGAGCTTGTGAAAATCTTCACAAGCTAATCCGCTCTCCTGTGAAGCTCTTCACACGGCATGCGGCCAAGTGTAGGCCGCTCCCTCTCCTCCCACGCGCGAGGGGCGCTCAGGCTGGGGGCATCTGCGAACGACCATCGAGCGCGGCGGCAATCTCCGGATAGTCGGCGCGCAGCAGCACCATCGCCCGCCGACGCAGATCGGGCAGGTCGGCGACGGCGATCTCGCAGACAATCGCCCAATCGATGCTGAAGTAAGCGTGGACGGCGTGGTTGCGAAAACCTCTAATCCTGTGCCAGGGAACGTCGGGCAGCCGTTCCCGCGTCTGGGAACTCAAGCAGTTTGCCGCCTCACCCACGACCATGAGCTGACGCGGCACGGCGTTGAGGAGGATCTCATCGTCTCGCCAACCGTCGCCGTGATCGTCGATCCAGCGGGCGACGGTCTGCGCGGCCTCCACGATGTCGGTCAGATACAGCGAATCCCGGTCGCCGTCACGCGGCATAGAGGATCTCGGCGTCGCCCAGCACGCGTTCCTTGATCACCCAGTGCAGTCCGTCCTTGGGCACGAGGTCCACGTGCCGATGAAGCAAGGCCTCAAGCTCGTCATGGAAGCCGAAGAATGCCAGGCCCTGCACAGCGTCCGAACCGCGGACATAGAGCAGATCGACATCACTGTCGGGATCCGCCTCTCCGCGGGCGGTGGAGCCGAACACAAGGAGCTCCACGACGCCGTACCTGGCGCAGAGCTCGGCGACAGCCGGGCGGAGCGGCTCCAACTCCTCCAGGGTCATGCTCGTCATGTGCCCGATCGACCGGCCAACGGCCGGATGGTCGGCCTTGCAAACGACGGGGCGCCCCGCCGGCTGGCCGGGCGC
>NZ_DASZCQ010000079.1:0-3700 GCF_035942955.1 Actinophytocola sp.
GAGCCGGCTCCGGTGCCCGCGCCGGGCGCGGTGGCCGCGTCGACCGAACCGGTGGCCGCGCCCAGCGAACCGGCGGCCGCACCGAGCCAACCGGCGCCCGCGCGCAGCGAACCGGCGCCCGCGCCCGGCGAACCGGTGTCCGCACCGAGCCAACCGGTGTCCGCACCGAGCGAACCCGTGGCCGCGCGCAGCGAACCCGCGGCCGCGCGCAGCGAACCCGTGGCCGCGCCGGTGGAGCTGACTCCCCCGCCGCCGGTGCCCGAGGCGTCGGCCCATCCGGAGCGCTGGGGCCGGGTCGACCCGGACGGCACGGTGTTCGTGCGCACCGCCGACGGCGAGCGGGCGGTCGGCTCCTGGCAGGCCGGCGACCCGGCCGAGGGCCTTGCCCACTACGCGCGCCGGTTCGACGACATCCGCACCGAGGTCGAGCTGCTCGAGGCCCGGCTGGCGTCCGGGTCCGGCGATCCCAAGCACACCCTGAGCAGCGCGCGGCACGTCAAGGAGAGCCTGGCCGAGGCGGCGGTGGTCGGCGACCTGGCCGCGCTCGACGCCAGGGTCGACTACGTGCTGGCGCACGCGGCCCAGGCGCTCGAGCTGGCCAAGCACGCCCGCGAGGAGGCAAGGGCCCGGTCCGTGGCCCGCAAGCAGGAGCTGGTGGCCGAGGCCGAGACCATCGCCGAGGAGTCCACCCAGTGGAAGTCGGCCGGCGACCGGCTGCGCGCGATCCTCGACGAGTGGAAGACGATCAAGGGCGTCGACCGGAAGACCGACGACCAGCTCTGGAAGCGCTTCTCCAAGGCCCGCGACACGTTCAACCGGCGGCGCGGCTCGCACTTCGCCGACCTCGACCGGCAGCGGGCCACGGCCAAGGAGCGCAAGCAGGCGCTCGTCGAGGAGGCCGAGCGGCTCTCCGAGTCCGAGGACTGGGGGCCCACCGCCAGCCGCTACAAGGAGCTCATGGCCGAGTGGAAGGCCGCCGGCCGGGCGCCCAAGGACGCCGACGACGCGCTGTGGCAGCAGTTCCGGGCCGCCCAGGACAAGTTCTTCAGCAGGCGGTCCGCCGTGTTCAACGAGCGCGACGCCGAGCTGACCGACAACGCCAGGAAGAAGGAGGAGCTGCTCGCCGAGGCCGAGAAGCTCAACCCGTCGTCCGACCTGGACGGCGCACGGGCGGCGCTGCACCGCATCCAGGAGCGCTGGGAGCACATCGGCAAGGTCCCGCGGGAACGGATCCGCGAGCTCGAGGGCCGGCTGCGCGCCGTCGAGGAGCGGGTCCGGGCCGCCGCCGACGCGCAGTGGCGCAAGACCGACCCCGAGGCCCAGGCCCGCGCCGCCCAGTTCCGCGAGCGGGTGGAGCAGTTCGAGGCCCAGGCCGCCAAGGCCCGCGCCGCCGGGGACAGCCGCCGCGCCGAGCAGGCCGAGGCCCAGGCCGCCCAGTGGCGCGAATGGCTCGCCGCCGCCGAGAACGCCGTCGCCAGCCGCTGAGTTGATTGCTCGGTCGTGCTCGCGGCCTCAATCCGGTGTCTTCCCTCGTCGCGCGTCGGCCACAGTGCTTGCCCCGCCCCCTCCGCCCTGCGGGCGGCAGGGGCGCAAGGCCCACCCCCAACCGGGCCTTTTGGCGCTCCTGTCGTCCAGACACCGGCGGCCGCTCCGCGCGCCCGAGCGCTGCTCTGTCGCTGCGCGACCTGCGCCGGAGCTGGGCGCGTCGGCGGTGTGGGTTCGGCTCAGTTCACGACCGGGACCAGGCGGTGCGGAACCAGAGGCTGGCGATCACCACGGTGGCGATCTCGGCGATGATCAGGCCGATGCCGGGGGCGGACGCGCCGGGCCCGGCCGAGGACTGCCGCGACCAGATGGCGAGCACGCCGTCGACCGAGGCGAACCAGCCGCCGAGCGCGCACACCCAGGTCAGCGCCCAGCGCCGGGTGATGATGGCCAGGGCCGAGCCGAGGACGCCGAACCCGATCGACGTGGTGGCGAACAGCCGGGGCACCCAGCTGGCCTTGCCGACGGCCTCGTGCTGACCGAGCAGCACCTCCAGCCCGTTGGCGCCGCCCATCCAGGGCAGCACCAGGCCGACGATCAGCACGAACACCGCGGCCGCGATGACGACCGCGCGCGGTCCGAGGTCGACGGTGCGGACGACCTCCCGCTCGACTTCGTCGATCTCATTGCGCAACGCAGCCAGCTCCTGGGGATCCTCCGCCGGCTCGCTCACCGGGGCGCCCCCATGGTCGGCATGCCGAGCGCGACCCCCGGGGTCTTCGGCCGGATCCCGGCCTCGAAGTGGTCGCCGGCCAGGGTGCGGCGGTGGGCGATCAGCGGGCCGTCGGCGACCAGGTGGTGCGGCGCCCCGTAGGTGATCTTGGCGTGCACGACGTCGCCGGGCCGGACCGCGCCGGTCGGGGTGAAGTGGACCAGCCGGCCGTCCCGGGCCCGCCCGCTCATCCGGTGAGTGTCGGCGTCCTTGCGGCCCTCGCCGGTGGACACCAGCACCTCGACGGTCCGCCCGACCAGCGCCCGGTTCTGCTCCCAGGCCAACTCGTCCTGCAGCGCCACCAGCCGGTCGAACCGCTCCTGGACGATCTCCTTGGGCACCTGCCCGTCCAGCGACGCGGCCGGCGTGCCGGGCCGCTTGGAGTACTGGAAGGTGAACGCGCCGGCGAACCGCGCGGCCCGGACCACCTCCAGCGTGGCGGCGAAGTCCTCCTCGGTCTCGCCGGGGAACCCGACGATGATGTCCGTGGTGATCGCCGCGTCCGGCATCGCGGCCCGGACCTTCTCCAGGATCCCCAGGTAGCGCTGCGACCGGTAGGAGCGCCGCATCGCCGCCAGCACCCGGTCGGACCCGGACTGCAGCGGCATGTGCAGCTGGTGGCACACATTGGGCGTCTCGGCCATCGCGGCGATCACGTCGTCGGTGAAGTCCCTGGGGTGCGGGGAGGTGAACCGCACCCGCTCCAGCCCGTCGAGCTCGCCGCAGGCCCGCAGCAGCTTGCCGAACGCGAACCGGTCGCCGAACTCCACGCCGTAGGAGTTGACGTTCTGCCCGAGCAGGGTCACCTCCAGCACGCCCTCGGCCACCAGCGCCGACACCTCGGCCAGGATCTCGCCGGGCCGACGGTCCTTCTCCTTGCCCCGCAAGGACGGCACGATGCAGAACGTGCAGGTGTTGTTGCACCCCACCGAGATGGACACCCAGCCGGAGTGGGCGGAGTCGCGGCGGGCCGGCAGCGTGGACGGGAACACCTCCAGCGACTCGAGGATCTCCACCTCGGCCCGCCGGTTGTGCCGGGCCCGGTCAAGCAGCACCGGCAGCGAGCCGAGGTTGTGCGTGCCGAACACCACGTCCACCCACGGCGCCCGGCGGACGATCTCGCCGCGGTCCTTCTGCGCGAGGCAGCCGCCGACGGCGATCTGCATGCCCGGGTGGGCGTTCTTGGTCGGGCGCAGGTGGCCGAGGTTGCCGTACAGCCGGTTGTCGGCGTTCTCCCGGACCGCGCAGGTGTTGAACACGACGACGTCGGCGTCGGACCCCTCGGCCGCCTTGCGGTATCCCGCGGCCTCCAGCAACCCCGCCAGACGCTCGGAGTCGTGGACATTCATCTGGCAGCCATAGGTGCGGACCTGATAGGTGCGCACCTGCTGGCGAACAGGACTGGTCCCGTTCGCCTCCCGCGTCACCATCGAAGTCACGGAC
>NZ_DASZCQ010000080.1:0-7432 GCF_035942955.1 Actinophytocola sp.
CGGCCAGCGCGGCCAGGCCCACCCCGGCCGCGGTCAGCCCGGCGGCCAGCCCCAACGCGAACCGCGGGGACACCCGGCCGGACGGGATCGGGCGCTCGGGCCGCTCGGTGCGGTCCAGCTCGCGGTCGGCGTAGTCGTTGAGCGCCATGCCGGCCCAGTACAGGCAGACCGCGCCGGCCGACAGCGCCGCCGACCGGCGCCCGAACGGCCACCCGGCCGCGGCGGCCCCGGCCAGCGAGTCCCCGGGCACCGACAGTGCGGCCGGCGCCCGGACCAGCTCGGCGAGTGCCCGCAGGTCAGGGTGTCGTAGCCGGGTCATGCCGGGAGCCCGGCGGCCCAGGCGCAGAGCTGGTCGAACTGGGCGGCGAGCCGGTGCTCGGTGGTGCCAACCGGATCCTTGAAGAAGAACGCGAGCGCGCCGAGCGGGCCGACCTCGCCGGCCCGGTGGGCGCGGGCGGTCAGCCGCGCGAGGTCCAGCACGAGCGGCGCGGCCAGCGCGGAGTCGCAGCCCTGCCAGGTGAACTGCAGGCTCATCCGGACGCCGAGGAAGCCGGCGAAGGACACGTGGTCCCAGGCGGTCTTCCAGTCGCCGAGGTCGGGCACGTAGTCGATGTGGGTCTGGCCGTCGACCTCGTGGCCGAGCGTCTCGGCCAGGTTGCGCTGCTTGGACGCGGTCTTGCTGGCCGCGGCGGCCGGGTCGGCCAGGGTCTGGCCGTCCCCGCCGCCCAGCAGGTTGGTGCCCGACCAGGACAGCACGCGCAGCGCCCGAGCGGCGAACATCGGCGCCAGCGCGGACTTCACCAGCGTCTCGCCGGTCTTGCCGTCGCTGCCGGCGTAGGGCAGCCGGAGCTGCCGGGCCAGCGCGTCGAGGGCGGGCAGCCGGGCGCCGGTGGACGGGGTGAAATCGACGAACGGGCAGCCGGCGGTGAACGCGGCGTAGGCGTATAGCGAGCTGGTCGGCAGCACGTCGGGGCTCGTGCGCAGGGCGGCGCGCAGCGCGGGCAGGTCGGCGTGCTCGGGGCGCGGCGACACCGGCGGCTCGGTGGACGAGACGTTGACCACGACGACCCGGTCCAGCTCGTTGCGGACCCGGAACGAGGTCAGGTCGTCGGCCAGCCGCGCCGCGGTCTCGGCCTGCGGGGTGCGGTCGTCGCGGTGCGCTCCCTGGCGGATCTCCGCCTCGGCCGCGCGCAGGCCGTCGGCCACGGCGGCGGGCAGCGCGGCCGGCAGCACCCGGGTCTGGACGAGCTGCTCGGCCCGTTTCTGCACCGGCGTGTCGACCACGTCGTGGCCGCCGAACACCAGGTCGGCGAGGGGGGTCAGGCCCACCCCCGCCAGCGCCGGGGTCTCCCCGACCAGGCCGACCGGTTCCACCAGGCCGGCCCGCACGGCCGCCGCGCCGGCCATCGAGGTCACCGCGACCGAGCCGCGGGCCCCGATCAGCCATACGCCCGTTCGTCCGCCCATTACCGTCCTCTCCCCGCCCCGTGTTGACCCACCGGTAGGTTACGGTCCGAAAGTCGATCCCCGGTTCAGGTTCGTTAACACCGGCCTTTGTCGACGGTCGGCCAGGACGGTCCGGCCGCTCAGCCGGTCGACGGTGTGCTCACCGCCGCGGAACGGTCGGATCCGGCGACGTCGACCCAGCCGGCGGACTGGCGCGCACTGCGCTCGACGGCGTCGAGGACGAGCTGGACCTGGAGTCCGTCCTCGAAGCCCGGCACCGGGTCGGTGCCCGCGGCGATGTCGTGGACGAGGTCGCGCACCTCGTGGGTGAAGCTGTGCTCGTAGCCGAGCAGGTGCCCCGGCGGCCACCAGGCCGACAGGTACGGGTGGTCGGCCTCGGTGACCAGGATCCGGGTGAACCCCTGCTCGGCCGCCGGGTCGGTGCCGTCGTAGAACTCCAGCTCGTTGAGCCGTTCGAGGTCGAACGCGAGCGAACCGAGGGCGCCGTTGACCTCGATCCGCAGCGCGTTCTTCCGGCCGGTGGCGAATCGGCTGGCCTCGTAGGTGGCCACCGCGCCGCCGTCGAGCCGGGCGAGGAACAGGGCGGCGTCGTCGACCGTCACCGGCCCGCGGTCGCCGTTGGCGGTGTGCTCGGGCAGCGGGCGCTCCCGGACGAACGTCTCGGTCAGCGCGCTCACCGCGCTGATCCGCTGCCCGGTGATGTACTGGGACAGATCGATGATGTGCGCGCCGAGGTCACCGAGCGCGCCGGAGCCGGCCGCCTCCTGGCGCAGCCGCCACACCAGCGGGAACTCCGGGTCGACGATCCAGTCCTGCAGGTACACCGCGCGGACGTGCCGGATCGCGCCGATCCGGCCATCGGCGACGAGCCTGCGGGCCAGCGTCGCGGCGGGCACCCGGCGGTAGTTGAACCCGACCATGGCGCGCACGCCGTCGCGCGCCGCGCGCCGGGCCGCGTCGACCATGGCCACGGCCTCGTCCGCGGTGTTGGCCAAGGGCTTCTCGCACAGCACGTGCTTGCCGGCCTCCAGCGCGGCGATCGCGATCTCGCAGTGGCTGGAGCCCGGTGTGCACACGTCGACGAGGTGGATGTCGTCGCGCTCGATCAGCCGGCGCCAGTCGGTCTCGTGGCTGCGCCAGCCGAGCGTGCGCGCGGCGGCGGCCACCGCGTCCGGGTCGCGCCCGCAGATCGCGGCCAGGTCGACCCGCATGGGGAGATCGAAGAAATGGCCCACCGTGCGCCAGGCCTGCGAGTGCGCCCGCCCCATGAAGGCGTATCCCGCCATGCCCACCCCGAGCACGGGCTTCGTCGAGTCTGTCATCGCGTCACCTCGCAAGCTCGGTGCCGCTGGACGCCATCGCCTCGCAGGCTCGGCGATGGCGCAGTGCCTGATTGTTCGCTCGCAAGCTCGCTCACCTGCTCACCTCGCTGGTTCGGCTGTAGACCAGGTCGCTGATCATTCGGGCGGCGCCGATCACGCCCGCGTCCTCGCCGAGCTCGGACATCACCAGCGGCAGATTGTTGGTGGCCAGCGGCAGCGACCTGCGGTACACCGCGCTGCGGATCTCGGCGAGCAGCACGTGCCCGATGCCGGCCACGCCGCCGCCGATGACGATCAGGCTGGGGTTGAAGAAGCTGACCAGCCCGGCCAGCACCAGCCCGAGGTGCCGGCCGCCCTCACGGACCAGGCGCAGCGCCACCGGGTCGCCGGCGGCCAGCGCGGCGGCCACGTCGGTCGCGGCCAGCCTGCCCTGGTTCTCAAGGCGCATGGCCAGGAACGGCGACTCGCCCGCGCGGGCAACGGACTGGGCCGAGCGGGCCAGCGCCGCGCCGGAGAAGAACGCCTCGAGGCAGCCGAGGTTGCCGCAGCTGCACGCCGGGCCGTCCTCGTCGACCTGGATGTGCCCGATGTCGCCGGCCGATCCGTTGGCGCCGCGGTAGACCTCGCCGCCGACCAGGATTCCGCAGCCGACCCCGGTGCCGATCTTGACGAACAGGAAGTCGTCGGAGTTCTTGGCGACGCCGGCCTGCTTCTCCCCCAGCGCCATCACGTTGACGTCGTTGTCGACCAGCACGGGGCAGCCCAGCTCGCGGGTGAGCGTGTCGCGCACCGGGTGCTGGTCCCAGCCGGGCATGATCGGCGGTGCGTACGGGACGCCGTCGCGGAAGCTGACCGGGCCGGGCAGGCCGATCCCCAGCCCGTGCAGCTGCGGCAGGTGGCCCTGGTCGCGGAACTTGCCGACGATCTCGACCACCCGGCCGAGAATCCGTTGTGGACCGTCGCGGACGTCCAGCTCCTCGGAGACGTGCTCGAGCAGCTCGAGCTCGCCGTCGGTGACCGCGACGTCCACGCTGGTGGCGCCGACGTTGACCCCGACGAACCGCAGCCAGGAGCCGATCCGCACCACCGCCGGCCGCCGGCCGCCGCGCGACTCGGCAAGGCCGGCCTCCTCGACGAGGCCGAGCTCGGTCAGCCGGTCCAGCTCGGCGGCGACCTTGGATCGCGACAGCTCGACCAGGTCGCCGAGCTCCGCTCGCGACTGCGCGCCGCGGTCCCGCAGCACCCGGAGCAGCCGGGCCTGCGGCGGCAAACCCATCACGGCACGGACTCTAACTCACTACCGTCAGCCCGCGGAAGAACTTCGCTCCTCCTGGTGAGAAGTTCTGCTGCTCTCAGAAAAAGTCGGCGTCCTGCCGGCTCACATGATCACGGGCTCGCCGGTCATGTCGTGACCACCCGAGCAAGTATCCCCTGCTTATGGCTGGCCTGACACACAGTTATGATCTGATCGGCCGAACTTTTGCTTGACTCGGACATATGATCTGGCTTACATTCCGCCGTAACCAGATCCTCGCGATCGCCGTGGAAGAACCGGCCTTCCTCCGCGACGCCGCCGGCATCTCGGCTCACTCCGCTTCCCTGCTGCTTCCTTGCTGAGGAGTTCGACATGCGCCGCGCGCTTCTTCAGTTACTGATCGCCACCGTTGTCTTGCTGTTCGTGGTCCCAGCGCCGCCCGCCGCGGCGCACGCGGTCAACCCGGCCGACTTCCAGCAGATCGAGCTGGCCCGGGGCGTCGCGGAGCTGGGCGAGCCGATGTCCCTTGCGGTGCTCCCGGATCGCTCGGTGCTGCACACGTCACGGGGCGGGCAGCTGCGCCGCACCGACGTCAACGGGATCACCACCGTGATCGGAACCCTGCCGGTGTACTCGCACGACGAGGAGGGCCTGCAGGGCGTCGGGGTGGATCCCGGCTTCGCCGGCAACCGGTTCATCTACCTCTACTACGCGCCGCCACTGTCCACTCCGGCCGGTGACGCGCCGGCAAGCGGCTCGGACTTCTCGGCGTGGACCGGGGTCAACCGGCTGGCCCGGTTCACCCTCAACGCCGACTTCACGCTGAACCTGGCCAGCCAGGTGACCGTGCTCGACGTGCCGGCCGACCGCGGCATCTGCTGCCATGTCGGCGGGGACATCGACTTCGACGCGGCCGGCAACCTCTATCTGTCCACAGGGGACGATACGAACCCGTTCGCCTCGGACGGCTACGCCCCCATCGACGAGCGCGCCGACCGCAACCCCGCGTTCGACGCCCAGCGCACCTCGGCCAACACCAACGACCTGCGCGGGAAGGTGTTGCGGATCAAGGTGAACCCGAACGGCTCGTACTCGATCCCGGCCGGCAACATGTTCGCCCCGGCACGGCGCGGACCCGGCCGGAGATCTACGCGATGGGCTTCCGCAACCCGTTCCGGATGAGCGTGGACAAGGCGACCGGCGCGGTCTACCTCGGCGACTACGGGCCGGACGCGGGCGCGGCCAGCGCCAGCCGCGGGCCGGGCGGGCAGGTGGAGTTCAACCGGATCACCTCGCCCGGCTACTACGGCTGGCCGTACTGCACCGGCACCAACACCACGGCCGAGACCTACTTCGAGTTCACGTTCCCGTCCGGGCCGTCCGGCGCCCGGTACGACTGTGCCGGCGGGCCGGCCAACAACTCCTTCCGCAACACCGGCCTCGGCACGCTGCCGGCGGCGCGGGCGGCGTGGATCAAGTACGACGGCTGCTCGCTGGCCGCGTTCGGCTGCGGGTCGGAGTCGCCGATGGGCGGCGCGGTGTACCGGTACAACGCCAACCTCACCTCGCCGGTCAAGTTCCCGGCCGCGCTCGACGGGCACTACCTCGCCGCCGAGTTCGGCCGGCGCTGGCTGAAGGTGATCGACGTCAACGCCGACGGCTCGGCCGGGCAGATCAACGAGTTCCCGTGGCGCGGCACGCAGATCATCGACACCGCGTTCGGCCCGGACGGCGCGCTGTACGTGCTGGACTACGGCACCGGAAGCTTCGGCGGGGACGCCAACTCCGCGCTCTACCGCATCGAGCACAACCCGGGCGGCAACCTCGCCCCGACCGCACGGGCCAGCGCCAACCGGACGTCCGGCGTGGCGCCGCTGACCGTGAGCTTCTCGTCGGCCGGCTCGTCGGATCCGGAGGGCGGCGCGCTGACCTACGCCTGGAACTTCGGCGACGGCACCACATCCACCGCGGCCAACCCGACGAAGACCTACAGCACCAACGGGCAGCGCACGGTCACCCTCACCGTGACCGACCCGGCCGGCCGCACCGCAAGCGCCGGCCTGGTGATCACCGTGGGCAACACCGCGCCGGCGGTCACGCTGAGCACCCCGCCCAACGGGGCGCTGTTCTCCTTCGGCGACACGGTTCCATACACGATCACGGTGTCCGACCCGGAGGACGGCGCGATCGACTGCGCCCGGGTGCGCCTGACCTACGTGCTCGGGCACGACAGCCACGGCCACCCGATCACGTCGCGGACCGGGTGCTCCGGCTCGATCGCGATCCCCGCCGACGGCGAGCACGACGCCGCGGCGAACCTGTTCGGGGTGTTCGACGCCGAGTACACCGACCTCGGCGCCAACGGCCAGCCGGCGCTGACCACGCACACCCAGCACACCCTGCAGCCGCGGCACCGGCAGGCCGAGCACTACACGAGCCAGTCCGGGATCTCGCAGATCACCAAGGCGACCGCGGAGGGCGGGCGCACGGTCGGAAACGTCCATAATGGAGACTGGATCGCGTTCCAGCCGTACGCGCTCGGCGGTGCTTCGCGGCTCACCGCGCGGGTGTCGTCCGGCGGCGCCGGCGGCACGCTGGCCGTGCGGACTCAGTCACCGACCGGGACCGTGCTCGGCTCGGTGGCGGTGCCGGTGACCGGCGGCTGGGACACCTTCGTCGACGTGTCCGCGACGCTGTCCGGCGTGCCCGCGGGCACCACCACGCTGTACCTGACGTTCGCCGGCACCGGCACGGGCGCACTGTTCGATGTGGACGCGTTCACGTTCGGCGGTGGCGCCGGGCCGATCGTCGGGGTCGGCGGCAAGTGCGTCGACGTCTCCGGCGCCGCGACCGCGGACGGCACCAAGATCCAGCTGTGGACCTGCAACGGAACCGCCGCCCAGACGTGGAGCCGGTCCGGCTCGACGCTGCGGGCGCTCGGCAAGTGCATGGACGTCTCCGGCGGCGGCGCCGCGGACGGCACCCGGGTGCAGCTGTGGACGTGCAACGGAACCGGGGCGCAGAACTGGACGCCGCAGGCGAACGGAACGTTGGTGAACCCGCAGTCCGGCAAGTGCCTCGACGCCAGCGGAGGGAGCACCGCGGACGGCACCCAGCTCGTGATCTCGACCTGCACCGCCGGCGCGAACCAGCGCTGGACCCTGCCCTGAGGAGTCACATGAAACACCGAACCCTTGGCGTGGCGGCCGCCGCGCTCGTCATCCTCGCGTGCACCGGCAGCCCGCCGGCCGGCGCCGTCGACGCCCCGTACGACGTGCTGGTGTTCTCCCGGACCGCGGGGTTCCGGCACGACTCGATCCCGGTCGGCATCCAGACCATCCGGGAGCTGGGCACGGCCAACAGCTTCACGGTCACCGCCACCGAGGAC
>NZ_DASZCQ010000081.1:0-30970 GCF_035942955.1 Actinophytocola sp.
GAGCTGGTCGGCGGCACACTGCACGCCGGCCCGACACCCGACGGCGGCTTCGAGGTCGACGCCACCCTGCCGGCGTACGTGCCCGCCCGGTGAGGACAGGCAGGCCAAAGTGATCCGGCGGGCTACGGAAAGCTAATGCCGGACCAAGGCGGTGAAGGCGGCGGCCGGGAAGGTGAGCGTGCCGGCGGCCGGGTTCTTGGAATCCCGCACGGCGACCACGGACCCGGCAAAGGCGATCTCGACACAGTTGGCGTTGCTGCCGCTGGCAGAGCTGCGGCTGCTCGTGCGCCAGCCCAGCGCCCGAAGGTCCACAGTGGACATCGTGATCGCCTCTTTCATGACTGAGCGGCCAGTCGCTCGATCAACATCACCGACTCGGTCGGGTTGAGCGCCTCGCCCCGTAGCGTGTCGAACACCAGTCTAGCCTCGCGCAGCTCCTCCTCGTTCTCGATGTGCAGCGCCCCGGTCACGTACTCGTGGTAGAGCAGCGGCGGCTCGTCGGGCTCGGCGAATTCGAGCAGAGTGAACGCGCCGTCGGTGGCGGTGGTCGGGCCTCCTTTCAGCGGCAGCACGTGCAGCCACACCGTGGGCAGCCGCGCCATCTCCATCAGGTGGTACAGCTGAGCGCGCAGGGTCTCCGGCTCGCCGAAATCGCGGCGCAGGGCTGCCTCGTCGACGATGGCCACCAGCTCGAGCGGATCGTCCTCGCTGGTGAGCCGCTCCTGACGGATCAGCCGCACTGCGACCTCGTTGTCCACCTGGTCCGGCCTCCAGCGCCGGCGAAATCCGGCGAACATCGTTCGGATATAGGCTTCGGTCTGGAGCAAACCGGGCAGGTTCATTCCCGAGTAGTCGCAGACCCGGCTGGCTTCGGTCTCCACATCGAGGTACCCGAAGTCCTGGATGCCGTACTTGGTGAACCAGCTCGGTTTGAGGGCGTCGCGGACGGCGTCGAGGAGGCCCTCCTCGTAGTGGTCGTAGAGGTCCATCATCGACCGGACGAGATGCACGGTGGCGCGGGTCGCGCCGCTCTCGATGCGGAACAGCGAGCTGCGGGTCAGGTCCAGCCTGGGCGCGGCCGTCTCCAGGGTCAGGCCGGCGGCTTCCCGCATGGTTCGCAACCGCTTGCCGAGCCGCCGGCGGCGGAACGGTGGCTTCTTGTGCGCATTCACGTCGTCTCCCCGATGGTCACTGCGAGTGCCGGCATGATCGCAGGTGGGAATTCCACCTGTGTGATTCTCGGGTGGGGCGGTAGGTTTCGCAGCCATGAAGCGCGCCCTCGCCATCGCCGCCCTCCTGCCGCTCACCCTCGGCCTGCTTCCCGCCGCCGCGAGCGCGACCCCGCCGTCGGTGGGCGGCGCCACCCTCACCTGGCAGCTGTCCCCGACCGGCGTCGCGGCCAGGTTCCGCGGCCTTTCGGCGGTCAGCCGCAACGTGGCCTGGGTCAGCGGCAGCCTCGGCACCGTGCTGCGGACCACCGACGGCGGCCGGTCCTGGCGCAACGTCTCCCCGCCGGACGTGGCCGGGCTGCAGTTCCGCGACATCGAGGCGTTCGACGCGCACAACGCGGTCATCCTCAGCATCGGCGAGGGCGAGGCGTCCCGGGTCTACCGCACGACCGACGGCGGCGCATCCTGGACGGAGACCTTCCGCAACACGGAGCCGACCGCGTTCTACGACTGCATGGCCTTCTTCGACCGCAGGCACGGGCTCGCGCTCAGCGACCCGGTCGGCGGCAAGTTCCGCGTTCTGTCCACATCGGACGGTGGCGGCTCCTGGACCGTGCTGCCCGACGGCGGGATGCCGCCGGCCCTGACCGGAGAGTTCGCGTTCGCCGCCAGCGGGCAGTGCCTCACGGTCGCCGGCGGCCGCGACGCCTGGATCGCCACCGGCGGCGGCGCGCAGGCCCGGGTGCTGCACTCCGCCGATCGGGGTCGCAGTTGGACGGTCAGCGTCACCCCGCTGGCCAGCAGCTCCAGCGCCGGCGTGTTCGCCACCGCGTTCCGCAACCGGCACGACGGCATCGCGGTCGGCGGCGACTTCGCCAACCCCGCCAACGGAGTCGACGCGCTGGCCTTCACCCGCGACGGCGGCCGAACCTGGGCGGAGCCGAGCACGGCGCCGCAGGGCTACCGCTCCGGCGTCACCTTCCACCCCTGGTTCCCCGGCGTCGCCTTCGCCGTCGGCCCGACCGGCAGCGACGTCACCCTCGACGGCGGCCGCGGCTGGCGGCAGTTCGACGCCGGCAGCTTCGACACCGTGGACTGCACGCGCGACGGATCCTGCTGGGCGTCCGGGGAGCAGGGCCGGGTGGCGACGCTGCGGCTCGGCTAGGTCTCCCGCACGAACGCCACGATGTGCTCGGCGAGCGTTTCGCCCGCGTCCTCCTGGAGGAAGTGCCCGGCGCCGGTGATGACCGGGTGCGCGCGGCCCCGGGCGCCGGCGGCGTGGCGTTGCAGGATCGGGCCCATCGGGCCGGTGATCGGGTCGCCGTCGCTGAACGCGACCAGCATCGGGATGGGCAGCGTGCCGAGCGCGGCCCAGGCGGCCCGGTTGGCCGGTCCGGCCGGATCGTCCACAGTGGTCGGGACCAGGCCCGGCATGGCCCGCGGCCCCGCGGTGTACTCGTCGGACGGGAACGGCGCGTCGTAGCCGGCAAGCACCTCCGGCGGCAGCGGGGTGCGGCAGCCGGCCTGGACGAACCGGCCGACGTCCAGCCGCGGCGCCTGCTGGACGGCCTCACGGAAGCGGTGCCACACCTCGGGCATCCGGTGCTCGCCGGTCGGCAGCCCGGTGTTGGCCGCGACCAGCCGGGCGAACCGGTCCGGGTGCTCGGCGGCGAGGCGCAGCCCGATCAGCCCGCCCCAGTCCTGCCCGACCATGGTCACCCGGCGTAGCTCCAGCACGTCGAACGCGAGCGCGCGCACCCACTCCACGTGCCGCGCGTAGGTGTGGTCGGCACGCGCGGCCGGCTTGTCCGACCGCCCGAACCCGACCAGATCCGGGCACACGACCCGCAGCCCGGCGTCGGCGAGCACCGGCATCATTTTTCGGTACAGAAACGACCAGCTCGGCTCGCCGTGCAGGCACAGCACCACCTCGCCGCCGGACGGGCCGGCCTCCACCCAGGCCATCCGCAGCCGCCCGCCCTCGCCGTCGGAGACCTCCGCGTACCGCGGCGGATAGTCGAACGCCGGCAGACCGTCGAACCGGTCCGCCGGCGTACGCAGCACCTTCACCGGCGTCAGGACGTCTGGTCCACGACGGCCGCCTCCGCCGCGTTCTTCTTGACCGATTCGATCCCGTTGAGCGCCCCGGCCTTGGACTCGTACGCCTCGCCGACCGCGATGATCTCGCCGTTGGCTGCCTTCAGGCGGAACCGGAACTTGCCAGCGGCGTCGTTGTACACCTCGAACTTGCCGGACATGCGCGCACTCCTTCGGGTTGAAGACCAACCGAGTGGGGACCGCGTCATCCTGCCATTCGCCCGCGCCGCCGACCACCGTCCCGTTCACCCGACTCCCGGCCGTTGACCCGGCTCCGCGCACCGCACCAGAGTTGGGGTCGACCGTTTTCACACCCTCGAGGAGGTCGGTCACATGTTTTCCCGCCCACAACGCGGAATCCTGATCCCCCTGGCGGCCATCACGCTCGGCCTGGCGGGCGCGCTGTCCGGATCGACGGCCGGCGCGGTCGCCCCGACCGGTGACCCGGCCGCCGCGGCGCCGGAGACCGCCGACGGCGCCACGGTGGTGCGCAACGTGGTCATGGCCGTGCACGGCGGCGCCGGGTCGCTGCCGCGCGGCAGCATCACCCCGGAGCAGGAGCAGGCGTTCCGATCCGGGCTCGAGCGGGCCCTGCGCGCCGGAGTCGCCGCGATCAACGAGGGCCGGCCGAGCCTGGACGCGGTCGAGGCGGCGGTCCGGGTGCTTGAGGACGACCCGAACTTCAACGCCGGCAAGGGCGCCGTGTTCAACACCGACGGCGAGCAGGAGCTCGACGCGTCGATCATGAACGGCCGCGACCAGCGCTCCGGCGCGGTCGCCGGCGTGCACAACACCAAGAACCCGATCTCGTTGGCGCGCATGGTGATGGAGCGCTCCCGGCACGTGCTCATGGCCGGCCGCGGCGCGGACATCTTCGCCCTGCAGAACGGCGTTCCGTACACCACGCAGGACTACTTCTTCACCCAGCGCCGGTGGGACGCGCTCATCGCGGCCAAGAACCCGCCGCCGAGCGCCGCGGACCTCGTCGGCGAGACCGTCGGCGCCGTCGCGATCGACCGCAACCGGGACATCGCCGCGGCCACGTCCACCGGTGGCCTGACGAACAAGCTGGTGGGTCGCGTCGGCGACTCCCCGATCATCGGCGCCGGCACCTACGCCAACAACCGGACGCTCGCGATCTCCTGCACCGGCACCGGCGAGGTGTTCATCCGCGGCGTCGCCGCCTACGACATCTCGGCGCAGATGGAGTACGGCGGCCGGTCCGTGCAGCGCGCGGCGGCCAACGTGATCACCGAGAAGATCCCGGCCCTCGGCGCCACTGGCGGCGCGATCGCGCTGGACCCGAACGGCCGGCTGGCCACCCCGCACAGCACCGACGGCCTGATCAACGCCTACATCACCCGGGACGGCACCATCGTCACCCGCATCTACAACGACGAGACCCCACCCCGCTGACCGGTACGATCCCCGGCTCCCTGGCCACGGCTCCGGGCATCGGCTCGCGGCCATCGTTTTCTGCACTCGACTCGGGCGACCCGACCGGGCAGCGCGGCGATCACGCCGGGCCGGGTGCCCCGCGTGGTGGTGCCGGGGCGCGCCACTCACTGCGCGAACGCGTAATTCGGCTACCTGAGCGCGGGACACGCCCGGGATCGCGGTTCTGGCCGGTGTGTCTCGCCTTCGGGGAGGCGTGTTCTGCCTTGGTGCAGCCGTGTGACGCGTTGCGATAGCCCGGCTTCGCCGCCTGCCCGGGAGAGTCGGGGCACGGCACCGGGTGGCAGGCATGATCGCAGAGCTGCTGGTCGGGTCGCCCGCATCGGGTGCAGGAACGACGACCGCGCTGCGCGCTGCGCGCGCGGCGCGGTTGTCGTTTCCACAAGGTGATCTTGGCGACTTGCCGGAGTCCTGCCGTGGAGCGGTGGAGGCTGGCGAGGGGTTGGACGCGAAGATCCACCGTGCGCGAAGATCAACTTGAGGGAGATCCCCTGAGGGGCTGGCGAAGTTCGGTGCCGGTCGGATGCCCCGCGCCGCAGAGCTCGGGGTGGCCCCGTGGGCGCGTCACTCGTCTGCGCGAAGGCGTAATTCGGCTACCTGAGCGCGGGACACGCCCGGGATCTTGGCGACTTTGCCGGACCCCCGGCTCCCTGGCGGGGGAATGCGCTTGCCTGGAATCATTCCGGGCATGACGCTTGTGCTCGGAATCGATTCGTCCACCCAGTCCACCAAGGCCCTGGTCACCGACGCGGAGACCGGCGCGGTCCTCGCCGAGGGCCGCGCCGGCCACCCGGACGGCACGGAGGTCCATCCCGAGGCGTGGTGGCGGGCGTGCCAGGACGCGATCGGCGAGGTTACGGCCGGGCTGGGCGAGCCGGTGGCCGCGGTGGCCGTCGGCGGCCAGCAGCACGGGATGGTCGTGCTGGACGCCGCCGGCGAGGTGGTCCGGCCGGCGCTGCTGTGGAACGACACCCGCTCGGCCGAGCAGGCGAGCCGGCTGGTGGCCGGCAGCGGGGCGGGGTGGTGGGCGCGGCACACCGGGTCGGTGCCGGTGGCCAGCTTCACGGTCACCAAGCTGGCCTGGCTGGCCGAGCACGAGCCGGACAACGCCGACCGGGTGGCCACGGTCGTGCTGCCGCACGACTGGCTGACCTGGCGGCTCGCCGGGCGGCCGGAGCGGCTCACGACCGACCGCGGGGACGCCTCGGGCACCGGGTACTTCTCGCCGGAGACCGGAAAATGGCTGCCGGACGTCCTGCAGAGCGCGTTCGGCGGGCGGCAGCCGGCACTGCCCGACGTGCTCGGTCCGGCTGAGGAGGCCGGCCGCACGGCCGACGGCGCGGTGCTCGGGCCGGGCACCGGCGACAACATGGCCGCCGCGCTCGCCCTCGGGCTGCGGCCCGGCGACGTGGTCGTCTCGCTGGGCACGTCGGGCACGGTGTTCGCCACCGCCGAGGCGCCGGCCGCGGACGAATCCGGTCTGGTGGCGGGGTTCTGCGACGCGACCGGCCGGTTCCTGCCGCTGGTCTGCACGCTCAACGCCGCCCGGGTGCTCGGCGCCACCGCCGAGCTGCTCGGCACCGACCTGGCCGGGCTGGATTCCCTTGCCCTGCAGGCGAAGCCGGGCGCCGGCGGGCTGATCATGGTGCCCTACCTGGAAGGCGAGCGCACACCGAACCTGCCGGACGCCACCGGCACGCTGGTCGGCCTGCGCGGGGCCAACATGACGCCGGCAAACCTGGCAAGGGCCGCGGTCGAGGGCATGCTGTGCAGCCTGGCCGACGGCATCGCGCCGCTGCGAGCCACCGGTGTGGAGGTGCGCCGGGTGCTGCTGATCGGCGGGGCCAGCCGCTCGCGCGCGGTGCAGGAGGTGGCCGCGGCCCTGTTCGGCGTGCCGGTTGAACTGCCCGACCCGGCCGAGTACGTCGCGCTCGGCGCCGCCCGCCAAGCCGCCTGGGTGCTCTCCGGCGGCACCGAACCCCCGGACTGGCACCGTCCATCCCGGACACTCGATCCGGCCGCCGACGGCGCCGAGGTGCTCGCCGCCTACCAGGCCGCCCGCCAGCAGGTGTACGGGATCTAGATTCCCGTGGTGGAGCGGGGATAGGCCACGGCGGGGTCGGTGATCACGTTCACCAGGTAGGGCACGCCGGCGTCGAACGCGCGCTTGATCGCCGGACCGAGCTCGGCCGGCGACGTCACCATCTCCCCTGCGCCGCCCAGCGCGCGGACCACCTCGTCGTAGCGGGTGCGCGGGGCCAGGTCGGCGGCCACGTCGTAGCCGTAGAGGAACCGCATCGGGTGCTTCTCCAGCGCCCAGATCCCGTTGTTGCCGACGATCATCACGACCGGAAGGTCGTGCCGGACCAGGGTGTCGGCGTCCATCAGGGAGAACCCGGCCGCGCCGTCCCCGAGCAGCAGCACGACCGGCGCCGACGGGCGGGCGATCCGCGCGGCGATGGCGTAGCCCAGCCCGGTGCCGAGGCAGCCGTACGGGCCGGGGTCCAGCCAGCAGCCGGGATTCCGCGGCTCGACGAACTTCCCGGCGTAGGACACGAAGTCGCCGCCGTCGCCGATCACCACCGTGTCGTCGGACAGCTGCCGGCCCAGCTCGCGGTAGACGCGCGCCGGGTGGATCGGATCGGCGTCGCTGTCCAGCACCCCGGCGTCGGCGGCGATCGCGGCGTCGGCGGTCGCGCGCAGCTCCGCGCCCCAGTCGGTGTAGGACGCCCGGCCCGCCCGCCGCTGCCAGGCGGCCACCAGGCCGTCCAGCGCCAGGCTCAGGTCGCCGTACGCCGAGCCGGCCAGCTTCACGTGCGACGCGAGCCCGCCCGGGGAGTCGGCCAGCTGGCAGACCGCGGCGCCGCCGGCGAACTCCCCGTAGCCGAGCCGGAAATCCAGCGGCGCGCCGACGACGATCACCAGGTCGGCCGCGCCGAACGCCCGCGAGCGGGCCCTGGTGACCAGCAGCGGGTGCCCGGCGGGCAGCACGCCGCGGCCCATCCCGTTGGTGATCGTGGGCAGGCCGAGGGTCTCCGCCGCCCGCCGCGCCGCGGCCTCCGCCCGGTCGGCCCACACGTCGGATCCCAGTACCAGCACGGGTTTCGTGGCCTTGGCAAGCGCGGCCGCCACCCGCTCCAGCGCGTCGGGGTCCGGTTCGACCGGCGCCGGCGCGGACACCGCGGGCACCTCGGCATCGGCGTGGCTGAACAGCACGTCGATCGGGAAGTCGAGGAACACCGGGCCGCGGTGGGGCGCGGCCGCCAGGCTCAGTGCGTCGTGGATCGCGGCCGGGATCTCCGCGGTGCTGCCGACCGTGCCCGCGTGCTTCGTCACCGGCGCGAGCAGCGGCGGGTGGTCCAGCTCCTGCAGCGCCCCGGCGCCCCAGCGGGCCTGCGCCGCCCGCCCGCCGAGCACCACCAGCGGGGAGCCGTTGAGGTGCGCGGTGGTCACGGCGCTGACGCCGTTGGTGATGCCGGGCCCGGCGGTCAGCACGGCCAGGCCCGGCGTGCGGGTCAGCTTGCCGGTCGCCTCCGCGGCGAACACGGCGCTCTGCTCGTGCCGCACGTCCACGATCCGCATCGGCGGGTCGCCGTTGACCGCGCCGTCGTACATCGGGAAGACATGCCCGCCGGACAGGGTGAACATGGTGCCGATGCCGTGCGCCCTCGCCACCGCGGTGGCCAGCTGCCCGCCGTGGCCCGTTAGCCGCGTCACCTTACTTCTCGGTGTTCTTCCTGGTGCTCCTCGTGCTCCCGGTCGACCTGGTCCGGCTGGTCGTGGTGCGCTTGCGGGTGGTGCGCGCGGCCGCGGCGGTCTTCTTCGCGGGGCCCGGCTTTTCCCGAGTGGACGGTAGGTAGCGGCGGGCCACGTTCTCCTCCTTGGACGGTCCCGGCAGCCAGGTGGCGATCCACGGGCCGGTGCCCTCGCTGGGATCGATCACGCCCGCCTCCAGCCAGGTGTACCGACCGTCCAAAGTGCTCTTTGCGAGCTTGTAGTCTACGTCGTCGGTGTTGGAGAACAGCCCGTCGAGCAGCTTCTCGATCCGCAGCCGGGCCTGCTGGCAGAACACGTCGGCGAGCTCGTAGGCCGCCGCGCCCTGCTCGGCGTCGTCGGCGCGCAGCATCTCGGCCCGCACGCAGGCGGCGGACATCGCGAACAGCTCGGCGCCGGTGTCGACGATGCGGCCGAGGAATCCCTGCCGCTTCTCCAGCCCGGCCTGCCACCTGGCCATGCCGTAGAACGTCGAGCGGGCCAGCTTCCTCGCCGTTCGCTCGACGTACCGCAAATGTGTCCCAAGTGGACCGAACTCGCGGAACGACGTCGGCAGCTGGCCCTTTCCGGTGACCAGCTGCGGCAACCACTTGGCGTAGAAGCCGCTCGCCTTGGCCGCCGCCCTGGCCTTGCTCTTCCGGTCGGCCTCCGGATTGGCCAGGTCGCCTGCGGCCTGCAGGTGCGCGTCGACGGCCTCCCTGGCCACCAGCAGGCGCATGATCTCGCTGGAGCCCTCGAAGATCCGGTTGATCCGCAGGTCCCGGACGAGCTGCTCGGCCGGGACCGCCCGCTCGCCCCGCGCGGCCAGCGACTCGGCGGTCTCGTAGCCGCGCCCGCCGCGGATCTGCACCAGCTCGTCACCGATCAGGCAGGCCATCTCGCTCGCCCACAGCTTCGCCAGCGCCGCCTCGATCCGGATGTCGTTGCGCTCCTCGTCGCTCATCTGGGCGGACAGGTCGAGCATCGCCTCCAGCGCGTACGTCGTCGCCGCCATGAACGCCAGCTTGCTGGCCACCGCCCCGTGCTTGCCGACCGGCTGGCCCCACTGCACCCGGGCGTTCGACCACTCCCGGGCGATCTTGAGCGCCCACTTCCCGGCCGCGGTGCACACCGCGGGGATCGACAGCCGCCCGGCGTTGAGCGTGGTCAGCGCGATCTTGAGGCCCTCGCCCTCGCGCCCGACCAGGTTCTCCTTGGGCACCCGCACCTTGTGGAACCGGGTGACGCCGTTCTCGATGCCGCGCAACCCCATGAACGAGTTGCGCCGCTCGATGGTGATGCCCGGCGAGTCGACCTCCACGATGAACGCGGAGATCCCGCCGCGGTGGCCATCGGACTTCGGCACTCTGGCCATCACCACGACCAGCTCGGCGACGACGCCGTTGGTGGTCCACAGCTTCACGCCGTCCAGCTCGTAGGCCTCGCCGTCCTCGGTCGGCACCGCGGTGGACGCCATCCGGGCCGGGTCGGAGCCGACGTCGGGCTCGGTGAGCAGGAACGCGGTCACCGCACCCTTGGCGCAGCGCGGCAGGAACTTCTGCTTCTGCTCCGGGGTGCCGGCCAGCTTGAGCGGCTCCGGCACGCCGATCGACTGGTGCGCGGACAGCAGCACGCCGATGCTCGGGTGCACGCCGCCGACCAGCATCAGCGCCCGGTTGTATGCGGCCTGGCTGAGCCCGAGGCCGCCGTACTCCTCGGGAATCTTGATGCCGAAGCAGCCCAGCTCGGCAAGGCCCTTGACGTAGTCGTCGGGGATCCGGTCCTCGCGCTCGATCACCGAGCCGTCGAGCGTCTCGCAGTACTCCCGGAGCTTGGCCAGGAACCGCTCGCCCTTCTCGGCCAGCGCCGGGTCCGGCTTCGGGTGCGGGTGGATCAGATCGAGCCGGAAGCGGCCGAGGAACAGCTCCTTGCAGAACGACGGCTTGGCCCACTCGGTCTCGCGGGACGCCTCGGCAAGGGCCCTGGCCTCCTTCTCGGTCACGTGCGCTTCGCTGCCCACGGCGGCCGCCTCCTCACCAGTGTGTTACCCATCGGTAGCCCACTGGTGAACCTACTCCGGATCGGAACGTTCCGTCGAGGTCGACTCTCTGTCCAGCACGCTCACCAGCGCTGGTCCGGGCTGACCGGCTTGCCGTCGCCCGGATCCCAGCCCCAGCCGACCTCGTACGCGTGCTCCTCGTCCCGCGGGATCGGCTTGCCGTCGCCCGGATCCCAGGCCCACCCGGCCTCGTACGCCTGCTCCTCGGTGTGCGGCTCGACCCGTCCGGTGTTCGGGTTCCACGCCCATCCGGCGGCGTACGCCTCTTCCTCCGTCGTCGGCACCATGATCAAACCTCACTGGTCTCCTGGGGATCGCCGCCCGGGCGGGCGGCTACCCGGGACTATCCGTCCACTTCAGCCCCGCGAGAAGCGTCCGTTGGGGCAGCCTTCCGGGCGGCGGATCAGGTGAGGGCGTGGCCGGTGGTGCTGTCCACATGGGCCGGGACGTCACCCTCGTGCCGGTCTCCGGTCGTCGACGTCCCGGACGGTTCGAACATGAGGATGGCCCCGCCGGGCGAGGACGGCTTGTGCTCGGTCCCCCTCGGCACCACGAACGTGTCCCCCTTGGTCAGGGTCACACTCGTCTCGCGCCCGTCGGCGTCCCGCATGGCGATGTCGAACCGGCCGTCGAGGACGAGGAAGAACTCGTCGGTGTCCTCGTGGACGTGCCAGACGTGCTCTCCCTTGGTGTGGGCGATCCGGACGTCGTAGTCGTTCATGCGGGCCACGATCCGAGGGCTGTAGACGTCGTCGAACGACGCCAGCGCCTCGGTCAGGTTGACGGGTCGTGCCTCCATGCCCTCAATTATCGCCACCCAGCACGCCGCTCAGGGCCTCCGCCGCGGTCTTGCCGTCGCCCGGGTCGATCGCGGCGTAGATCAGTAGCTGGACGGAATCGGCGAACAACGCCACGCAGTCCTCGCCGTGCAGGTACGCCTCGTCACCGGTGCCCGCGATGTGCTCGGCGAAACCGCTGATCTGCGCGGAGACCATCGCGCTCAGCCTCATCGACGTGAGGCCCGGCCGCAGCTTCGCGCCGAGCTGGCGGATGCCCTCGTCATACACCGGCATCCACCGCTCGGCGTAGGCCTCGAGCAGCTCACGGTAGGCCTTGTTGGCCACCGCCTTCCACTTCGCGTCCATCGCCAGCGAAAGCTGGAACAGCCAGCCTTTCGCCATGCGGACCCGCAGCCGCAGGTCGTGCTTGGCGATGCGGGTCACGAGATCGGCAAGCGCCAGCTCGCCACCGCGCACCCTGGGCAACGCCGCCAGCGCCCGGCGCGGCCCGTAGTCCAGGATCGCCCGCCACCGTGGAGCCGTACACGCATATCTGACGAGGCACACCAGGAAGTTCGCCATCTCCGGCCACCGCTCCCTGAACCCGCCCTCCCCCACCCGCAGGCCGCGCTTCCTCAACTCCTCGCCGGCGATCCGCCGGGCCCGCCGCACCAGGATCGTCCGCGGGATCCGCGCCCAGGCCAGCTCGTCCTTCCACGCCCGGCTCCGCCCGGCGAGCTGATCATCAATTTCCCTCAGCCCCGCCTCGAGGAAGAGCATCGTGCAAACATAGACATTTCGCCGCCGATTCTTCGGATCGGCCAAACCCGGCCGTCTAATATGCTCGCCGAAGACACTTGGCCAGTCGACTTCGTCGTTGAAGTTCATGCGGGGCCCCTCATACGGCCAATGTATGCCGGCATCACACCACACCCCGCCCGCACCCCGCAACACCCGGGACCATCCCGCCCAGGAGGTCCCGAACGGGACGAGAACCACCCCGCTACCAGCTGATATACCTGAGCCAGCACAAAAGGAGGCCACCCATGAAACGACACAAGCTCTTGGAACTCCTACTGACCACCGCAATTCAACTATTACTCACCGGCTGCATAATAAGCGCAAACATCACCGTCGTGTTCTCAACCAATCCCGATACAGGTCCACTGCCGGCCGCCCCGTGTGCCGGACCGGCCGACCATCGGTTGGCCACGTCGGCATCACTGTGGCGGTGTGACCGAAGGGGCGGACAGCTGAACGAACGCGCGGGTTCCGTCTGGTCCTACCTCGAGGATCGGAACGACCTTGTCCAAGGCGGTGCCATGCTGGTCGAAGGACATCCATCCGCTGGCGCCGGGGATCGCACCGGTGCCGTGCAGCCGGTTCTTGACCTGCAGCACGTCGCGGGGTGAGACCACGCCACCCGAAGGGCCCGACGCCAGCCGGATGGCGCGCACCGCGGTCAGCACGGCGTCGTGCGCCATGATCGCGCTGGCGTCCTCGAGGGTGTTGTCCGGGAACAGAGCACGCAGGCAGGTCGAGCACTTCGCGGCGTCGTCGGTGAAGACCTGCACCGAGCCCGCCGAGAATGCCGTCGGCGCGCTGGTCCAGGCCGCCGGATGGGCAAGCGCGGTGTAGCGGACGGTGATCCCCGATTCCAAGGCCCGGCGAATGCTGTCCTGCTCGAACGGAACGATGGACACGTCGTCGCCGCTCAGAATCGTGATGTGCTGGTCCTGGCAGTTGCGGCTGCCGAGCTGGATGACCAGTTCGGCCAGATCGACGCCCCGGCCGGCGAAGAACACGATGTCCGGCCTGCTGAGGCAGATGTTGGGGATCATCTGCAGAAAGGTGTTGGACACGCCGGGCAGGCTCGAGTCGTACAGCTCCGTCTGGCCCGCGAACCGGTGGCTGTCGTCGGTGAATCCCTGGGTGTACGACGACGCGAGGGTCGTCGGATAGAGATCGGAGTTGTTCGTGTCCCGGATGAGCAGCGCCGTGCGCGCGGTCTGTTTGGCATAGGCTGCCGCGGCCGCGGCCTGCGCGGAGTTGGGGGATGCCACCCGCAGCAGACCGGGAATCTCGCTGAGATCGTCGGCGGTGATGGTCGAGCCGATGATCGGGATCTGCCCGTCGGAGAGGCGGCGCATCGCCTTGCGGGCGGTTTCCAGGCTCAGCCCGATCCCGGCGACCGCGACCAGGCGGTCCGCGGACGACGTCCGGCGCTCGAGCTCCGCCACGACCGGCTCCCACTGGGTCATCCTGCTTCCCGGGTTGGCCAGCAGGAGCTGGATCAGTGGACGGTTACCGCCGGAGGCGGTGTCGTGGTTCGCCCGGTGCTGCGCGAGAAACGCGCCTTCGAGCTGATGCTGGACCCAGGTCAGCGGCTGCGTGTCCGACGCGGCGCGGGTCATCGGCAGGAAATACGCGATGCTCACGCTGGGGTTGCCGGTCGCCGCCACCGCGAGGTTCTCCTCGTGGATGCGGCGCTCGACATCGGCAAGCTCGGGCGAAAAGACGAAGCTCCCATCGGTCACCCCGACGCACTCCTGGCTGTCGCCGGGTTTCTCGACGCCGGGGGCGCACGTGTGCTGCGCCGTCTGAATGCTCGTCGTCACGACGATGATCCCCACCACCAGCCCGATGACCGCGAGCACCGCCAGTCCGATCAGCAGCGGTTTCTTCAGCCGCGGAGCCGGCACGCTGACCTTGGACGCTCCCTGATTGCTCATTGTCGGTACATCTCCGCCCGGTCGAACAGCAGAATTGATCCGTGGCCGCGCCGCCGCGCGAGGTGCTCGTACGCGCTGGCGATGACCGGCCTGAGGGTGTTTCTGGGATCCCCCAGCGGGTCGTTGGAAATCCACGAGGCCGCGACCAGCCTCGGCATTGCCATCTCGAAGGAGCCGATCGGTTCCAGGTCCCTGATCAACTCTTCGACCTGGACACGTGGGTCCTCTTGATTAGGCAGACGGTTCGGGGCGGCCGTGATGGCGTCGAACTCTTTCAGCCATTGCTTGGCCGTCTCGAGGTCGAACGGGGATGTCAGGGAATCGAACGGCGCGCGCAGGTGGGCGACCACGGCGGCGATGTCGCCGAGTGCCAGGTCGTGATATCGGGCGTCGGTGCTGTGGCCCTGTTTCTCGCGGAGATCGCGACACCGGGTATGCACCTGCGTCCATCCGATGGGGCTGGTGTCGTCCCGCGCGGCGAGCTTCAGCAGCAGGAGCCTGCGCAGCCACGGGTTGAGCACGTACTGCGATCCTTTTTCGTCGGATTCGTACACCAGCCACAAGTTGTTGCTCAGGGCATGGTGGAGGGCGCTTTCCCCATCCGGCATATCCGATTGCAGGATCTCCGAGTCGGACAGAAACTCGATACCGCGTCCAGCGCTGGCGGTGATCAGGTCGCGACGTTGGGTCGGGCTGTCGAGGTCCTGCAGGAGATAGTCCAAGGCTTCGTCGGCGATGGCTCCGTTGGCGGCGAACAGCTCGCGTAGGTCGGGCATCTCCGCCGGATTGGCGAGGGTCACGATCTCGTCGAACATCCGCCGCACCGCCCACGGGTGGCCATCGGTGAGCCGATGCACGAAAGTGGGCACATGCGGCAGGACGACCTTGTGCTCCGCGGCCACGTCAATGGTGTCGTGCTCGCTGAGATGGCCGAGCTCCACCAGGTACCAGAAATCCGGCGATGATTCGTTCGGCACCGAGTCGCGCCAATCATCGTCGACGTCGCTGGGCCGGCGCGGCGCCGGTCGCGCGTCGTTACCAGCCGGCGCCGCGCCCGGCCGGCGCCACTTGGCGTTCCACGAAGGATGCCAGCATCGGCTGGTGCCGATGACGACCATCGGGTCGGGGTCGCCTTCGGCCTTGCGTCTGAGCTGAGTCAAAATGTCCAGAAAGAGGCGGCCGCTGAGCGTGTGAATGTTGTCGAGCAGCACGACGCAGTTGGCGGTGCGGCGGGAGCGGTTGAGACCTCCCACGAACGCGCGGCGCAGGTCGGTCAGGAACGCCTCGCAAAACGTCACGTCGACCGCCTTCTGACTGTCTTCCTTACCCTGCTCCTTCTTCTTCAGATCGATCAGGACGTCACGAGGATCGGCCTGGCCCTGCGACAGCCTCCTGACGGAGCTGAGCCACCGCCTGCGCTCCACCCAGCCCAGCCCTCGCAACAGCAGGTCGGTCGCCGACGGCGCCCACCCAGGCAGGCCGAACTTCCCGACGAGCTGCACCAGCTCGCCGATGTCCTCCCCGTACTTGTCCATCGGTTGTTTGCGACTCAGCAGGCTTCGCAGGTCGCCGAGCGCCTCTTGCCTATTCTGCAGGTTCAGGGCGTTGCCGACGACGAGCAGGCACAGGGTCAGGGCGGGAAACGCCAGCCGGCCGAACTGCCGGCAGTCCCGGCTCAGGTCGAATGCCAAACTCGTGACGATCTCCCGGGGGCGCGCCTCCGACATTTCCTCCAGGTCAAGGCGAGCAAAGGGCACCCGGTCACTGCATCGATCTTCGATCGTCTGCAGCAAAGCGGTCTTGCCGGTGCCCCGTGGGCCGAGCGCGACGACGATGGGGAGCTTTCGGCTTGACCCGTTCGGCCGCTTGACACATTCGTCAACGACCCGATTCGTGATGCTCCGCAGTCCCAACAGAGGCTCATCACTTCGCACGGTGCCTCCCTATCGCCCCCTGAACGTAAGGCACACCCGTGGAAGGGTGTGGTTTGGCTTGGTGGCCCATCCTGCTACAGTATGAAGCATCTCACATCCACCAGATCTCCGCGGGCGAAGTCTGCTGAAGGACAACGACCTGACACCCGCGGAGCTGCACTATCTGCTCGCGCTGGCGGCGCGGCTCAAGGCGAGAAAGCAGGCCGGCCGGGAGCGGCGGCGGTTGATCGGCAAGACGATCGCGCTGATCTTCGAAAAGCCATCCACCCGGACCCGATGCGCCTTCGAGGTCGCCGCCTACGACCAGGGCGCGCACGTCACCTACCTGGACTCGGCCAATTCGCACATCGGCGAGCGGGAGTCGATCAAGGACACCGCCCGGGTTCTTGGTCGGCTCTACGACGGCATTCTCTATCGAGGTCACCGGCAGGCGGCGCTCGAAATTCTCGACAAGCACGCGAAGGCGCCGGTCTGGAACGGCCTGACGGAGCTCTGGCATCCGACCCAGGCGCTGTGCGACCTGTTGACCATAAGGGAGAACTCGAGGAAACCGTGGCCGGAGATCTCCGTCGCCTACCTGGGCGACGGGCGGAGCAATGTGGCAAACTCGCTACGCGTCGCCGGCGTCACCATTGGTATGAATATCCGAATCGTGTCGCCGAGCTCGCTACGTGCCGACGAGCCGATAATCGAGCTGGCCGAGAAGATCTGCCGCGACACCGGCGCCGTCGTCACCGACACCGATGACCCCGAGCTGGGCGTGCGGGACGCCGACTTCGTCTACACCGACGTCTGGGTCCGCATAGGCGAAGCCGCCGACCAGTGGCGCCGCCGGGTAAACCTGCTCCGCGACTACCGAGTCGACCGAACCCTACTGGCCAGCACCAGAAACCCCGACGTAAAATTTCTCCACTGCCTCCCCGCTCTACATAATGCCGAAACCAGGGTAGGCGCCGAGGTGTGCGCCGAAACCGGCCTGAACTCAGCCGAGGTGTCCGACGAGGTCTTCGAGTCCCCCACATCCCTCGTCTTCGACCAGGCCGAAAACCGAATGCACACAATCAAAGCCCTCCTGATAGCAACGCTCACACGTATCCCGTAGGCGGAACAAGCTCCCACAAAGATCACAAGACGACACACCCCCCGTCCCACCCCCCAGGATGACGAGGTCAAACTTTGCCAACCTGGTGGACAACGCATCAGCACAACAACCGCGCCACAGCCGCCCGCTGGTCTCCCGCCAACGCGCCCAACGCGGATCGGAAAGGAGCTAGCACCGTGGGGGTCTGGGGGCTCGGCCCCCAGAAGATACGCCACGCGACCCGGTCCGCGCTTTCCGCGGACAGGGATCCCCTGAGCGTGGGGCGGGTGGGACTCGAACCCACGGCCAAGGGATTATGAGTCCCCTGCTCTAACCGGCTGAGCTACCGCCCCGATGAAACAACCCAGGCGATGTGACCTGGGAGTGGAGTCCACTCTAGGCCATGTGGACCCGGTCCGAACCGATGGGCTTACGGGCGACTCCCTGGACGAGATGGGGTCCGCCACACCGCGGCCACCGGCACGCTGTGCGGCCGGGGTCCGCTGCCACTCGGCGCGGCCGCTCCCGCGGGACCGCGGGAGCGCCGCGTTCGGCGTGCTCGGGGCTGTTGGCGAGCTCCGGCCCCTGAGGAGAGTCGTTCACCACGGTCAGTAACTGCACTCTGTTAGTTTTAGGTTACTTTCTGTACAATGGCACGGTCACGCACATTGTCGAGGGGCCGGAATGTGAGTGGTTCAGATGCCGGGGATAGACGCCCGGCGATGCCTGCCGCTGCCCAACCAAGATCGGGGCGGGTTCACGATGAATCGGCTGAGGTACGGAACGTGGCTGCGGGCTCGGTCAGCGGCAGCGTCCTTCAGGCGGGCGTGGTGCACGGTGACGTGCACTTTCATGCCGGAGGCACACCTCAGGTAGTCCCGCGACAGCTGCTCCCGGCCGACGAGCATTTCATTGGCCGGCAACGCGAGCTTGCGCTACTGGACAGCACGATCCGAGAGCAGTCCGGGTCGTCGCCGACCGTCGTGCTGCTGAAGGGCCAAGGCGGCGTAGGGAAGACCGCCTTGGCGGTGCATTGGTTGGCGCGGTTGACCGACAGGTTTCCGGACGGCCAGATATTTGCCGAACTTGTCGACACTGCTGGCGATCCCGTGGCGCCGGAGGATCTGCTTGGCCAGTTCCTCCGGGCGTTGGGCGTGGATCCGCAGTACGTCCCGACCGGGTTGGCGGAGCGTGCGGCGTTGTTCCGGTCGGTCACCGTGCCGCGATCGCTGGCACTGCTGCTGGACAACGCATTCTCGGCCGCACAGGTGCGCGCGGTGCTACCGGCCTCTGGCAGCAGCCTGGTGGTCGTGACCAGTCGCCGTCCGTTGCTGGGGTTGGTGGCGCGCGGTGCGCACGTGGTCCAGGTCGATCCGCTCGACGCGGACAGCGCACTGGAACTGCTTGAGCGGCGGGTGGGTATGGCTCGGGTGCGAGCCGAGCGTAACCACGCGGCCGTGCTGGCGAAGTTGTGTGGCGGGCTGCCGATCGCGTTGTGCGTGGCTGCCGCGCTGACCGTGTCCCGGCGGAGTCGCTCGTTGGCGTGGACGGCGGAGGAACTGCGGGAGGAGCACCGCCGGTTAGAGGTGTTGTCGGTGGACGAGGACATGTCGGTGCGGGCGACGTTCGACCTGTCGTACGCGGAGCTGCCCGAACTTGCTGCTCGGACGTATCGCTCGCTGGGATGGTGTCCAGCGGCACGGTGGAGTGTGCACCTGATCGCGGCCGCGACGGCCACCGACCTCGCCGAGGCACAACGGGCGACCGACCAGCTGGCGGATGCCAGCCTGCTCGAAGAGCTCGGCGACGGGTACTACCAGTTCCACGATCTGATCCGGGTCCATGCGCGCGAGCGCGCGTTGATCGAAGACCCTCGGCCCACGAGATCCGCGGCCGTCCGGCGAACGGTGCAGTGGTACCTCCTGGTCGCCCAGTCGGCGGCCAGAGCGGTGATGCCGTCCCGGCGGGTGCTGACCTACGATCTCGACGGCACCGGGGCGCGGCCTGTCGTGCCGTCCGGAGTCGACCGGTACGACACGGCGCTGCGCTGGTTGGAGTTGGAGCGTCGGAATCTCATCGCCTGCGTGCGAACGGCTTCCGAGGAGAGCTGGTACGACCTGGCGTATCACCTCGCCGACAGCATGCAGCCGCTGTTCATCGTGCACAAGCACCTGCGGGACGCGGTCGAGGTCGACGAGATCGCGCTGCACGCGGCGCAGGCGATGGGCGACCTGGACGCGCAGAACAACATGAGCAAGCGGCTGGCTCGGGCCAGCGCGCGCCTTGGTGCGTTCGACGAGGCCAGGCGGCATGTGGACAGCATGCTCGAGCAGAACCGCCGGCGCGGCAACCGCCGCGGTGAGGCGAGCGCGCTGAAGAGTCGCGGCATCGTCTACGTGCAAACCGGTCAGCTCCAGCTCGCCGTGGCGGCGTTTCGTGAGGCGCTGGCACTCATGTCAGAGGTCGGTCAGGCGCGCTCGCAGGGCCTACTGCTGATCAATCTCGGGGAGACGCTGCTGACCCTCGGTCAGGTCAGTGAGGCCGTTGCGCACCTCGACACCGCCCGCCGCTTACTGTCCACGTTGGACACTCCCGATCACTACAACGCCGCGCGCGCCGCGATCGTTCTGGGACACGCGCACGTCCAGGGCGGTCGGTACGACACCGCACGCGAGTTGCTGCACCTCGCTCTGGCGACGGTGACCGAGTTGCAGTCCGCCTTCGAGCAGGCCCGTGCACACCACGCGTTGGCCGAGCTCGCCCGGCGAACCGGTGACGAAGTGGCCGCCGGACAACACGAGCAGGCCGCCGTCGAGCTTTCCGGCCGGCCCGAGCTGACCGGCCTCGACCCGGAAGGCTAGGCCGGTCAGCGCAGCCGGTGGATCGCCGGCAGTCCGTGCCTACCGCGGATCTCGGCGAGATCCGCCGCGGTCAGACCGGGTTCCTCCGCGGGCTCGCCGCCGACCTTCCACCCCGCCGCCAGCACCGCGTGGCGGGCGGCGCCGAGCGGATGGCAGCCGGTGAGGTAGTGATGGACGAACGAGGCCAGCAGCGTGTCGCCGGCGCCGCTGGTGTAGCGGACACCGCGAGGCGTGATCGCGTCGATGCGCCAGATCCGGTGTCCCGTACGGACACCGAGGACCGCGCCGCCGGGGCCGCACCCCACAAGGGCGACCTCGACGCCGAACCGTCGCCATAGCTCGACGATCCACGACTCCGGGGTGCCCGTCAGCCGCTCGTGCGAGCAGGCCAGGATGTGGGCGCTGCGCATCCGGTCCTGGTACGGGCTGCTGTCGATGTCGGTGACGAGTTGCAGGTCCGTGGCGATGGGGATGCCGCGCTCGGCGACGACCGGGATCAGTGAGCGGGTGAACCCGACGGAGGTCAGCAACGCGAGATCGCAGTGCTCGAGGGTGTCCAGGATCGAGGTGAGAACCTCGGGGGGATAACGGGATTCCGCCGTGAACCCGTGGTCCCGGGTGCTGGACCGGTGCCCGTCGTGGTCGTACAGCACCACAACACTTGGCTGAGTGGGGCAGACCAGCGTCGCCGGCCCGTACAGCCCGTACTTGCGAAGGCCGTGGCTCGCCAGCTGGCCCGCCATGTCCGCACCCACGTAGGTGGCCAGCGAAACCGTCGTTCCCAGCCGTTGCAGGGTGCGGGCGGCGGTCCACGCCGTGCTGGCCAGCCGAAGGCCGATCCCGCCGTTGTCCCGACGGCTGGCCATGAACGGCACCGGGAACGACGGCACCCGGAGGGCAACCCGCACGCTCACCACGCCGGCGACCACCACCCTCGGCGTCCCGCTCACGGCGCCGCCCCGGCCGCTATCCATTGGTCATACCGGACGCGTGCCGCCAGCTCGACGATCGCTTGGTCCACTATAGACGATCCGGTCGCCCGGACCAGCAGCGCGCCCGCGTCGCGCGTCTCGATGAGGCACCACCGGCCGTGCTGATCCCTTGCCGCCGCCACAACACATCCCGGGTAGCCGGTCCAGGTCGACGTGATCCACCGCCGCGCGGCCCGCCGCGACGGTTGGTCGCTCAGCAGGATGTCGGCGCACTGCATCCGGTGCCTGCGGTCGGTCGAGGTGGCCACGTGCGCGTCGGCGCCGGGAAAGGAATCAGACATGCCAGGCACCTTTCGCGTCGGCCGGCACGGGAATCGGATCGGCGCCACGGTGCCGGCCGGGAACGGACAGGCCCAGCAACCGGTACATCTCCCTGCGCAGCACGCGGTGGGCCTGTCCGGGTCGCGAGGTCAGCCGCATCGCATCCGGTTGGCGCCCCACGTGCTCGGCCACCTTCGCCGCCCGATGGAGCTGGACCTCCACCGGCCGGGACCGGGCCAGGACGGGCGCGCGCTCGCCGAGCCAAGCCTGGGGCGAGCTCGCGTCGATCTCTCCGGTGGGCACGCCGACGTGCAGCACCGGCACGCCGATCGCCGACGCGTACACCGTCGTGGAGCCATGATCACCGATGACGTAGTCGGCGGCCAGCACGGCGACCCGCCAGTCCACCAGCGGCTCGATGAGCATCAACCCCGCCGCGCGCGACTCGGCCAGCCAGGCACGTACCTGGCGCGGTCCGTGACCGAACCACACCGCCGGATGGATCAACGCGGCGACCTGGTACCGCGCCGGATCCAGCTGCTGCAGCACGCTGGACAGCAGCGCCAGGTTCCGCGCGAACAGCGACTGCGGGCCCCAGGTCGAAGCGACCACCACCAGCCGGCGTTCCGGTGTGACACCCAGCGCCGCTCGGTACTCCGAGCGCCTGCCCACGCTGGCCAACATCCGGTCATAGCACGGATCACCGGCGACCACGGCCAGCTCCGCCGCCGGCGGGCACTGGCGGGCGAGCACCTCACGCTGGGCCTTGTGCGACAACACGATCGACGCGGGCACCACGCGGTCGTCCCGGACGAGTCGCTGGGCGTCCAACCCGTAGATCGGCCGGTCGACCCGCGCGCCCCCACGGTGGTAACCGGTCACGCCCCGGTACCCGCGGGCCCGTTTCGCGTGCCCGGCACCATGCGGCAGAACCATGATCGGCGCGTGCAGCTCGTCGAGCCCGGTGTACCCGGCGGCGATCGCCAGATCGAACCGCTCGCGGACCGCCTGATGCCAGGCGATCTCCACGACGTCCAGGGAATTCAACAGCTGTGTCACACCGTTGCCGAAAGCCGACGGTGCACGCGTATAAACCATTTGCACGCGCAGATCGGTCTCGACCATGTCCACGATGTCCAGCAACCGCTGACCGGCGACGACGGTGTGCACCACCACCAGCACCGTTCGGCGGGCGGCACGCGTGACCCACCGCTGCGCATCGATACCGACCGGTACGGACAACCAAGCGAGCTCGCTCACCAATGCTCCCCTCACCTTCCCGACAAAGGCACGCGGGGCACGATGCGGGGCCAGCCGACCAAACGGGTTTCAAACCGCCTTCAACATGCCTGACACGATCAGTAACAATTTGGTATCGTACAGTGATCATGGCCACATGCTCGCGAGTGCCGGACGACACTGCAGAACAGACCACACAGAGATTCCAAAGCACCAGCGAGGGAGTCCTGGCGGTGCAATTCCACATCTTGGGACCGGTCGGCCTAGAGATCGGCGGCCAAATGGTGCAGCTAGGCGCTACCAAGGTCCGCGGCGTCCTCGGCATACTGCTGCTCTCACCCAACACTCCGGTCGCGGTCAGCACCCTGGAAAGGCGACTATGGGACGAGCCCGCACGCAGCATAACTGGTCAAAAACCGGTCAAAGGCCGAGACCTTCCACCGAATCCGTACAAGACGTTGCAGATATATGTGACGAGGCTGCGCGCCGCGCTCAAGGAGGCCAATTCACCGGCGACATTGACCACCGAGAGCCGCGCCTACCGGCTCAACGTCGACCCGGCAATCGTCGACTACCACCGGTTCCGGGCGCTCGCCGCCGAGGGACGCCGAGCCGCTCAGCAAGGCGACCAGGATCGCGCGGGCACCGCCTTCGCCGCCGCGATAGATCTGTGGCAAGGGCCGCCGCTGGCAGATCTCACGACAGCGTGGGCACAGGCGCAGCGTGACACCCTGGTGAACCAAGATCTGCTGCCCGCCTGGTACGGGTTGATCGACGCCGACCTGGCCCTCGGCCGCCATGAACTCGCGCGCGAACGGCTTCGTCCATTGCTACGCGAGCATGACACAGACGAGACACTCGCCGGACAATGGATGCGCGCGATAGCCGTGGTCGACGGCCCCGACAAACTGCCCGGCTTCTTCCGCGCGTTCAGCGAGCGGGTCCGCGCAGCGCTCGACACCGATCCCGGCGAACAGCTGGTCCGCCTCTACGACCGCCTGACCCGGCACGAGCCACCCACCATGGCCGCCATCGCTCCAGCCAACCGCAAGCCCCGGCCCACGCCGCGCCTGCTGCCGCGCCCGACCCCGTACTTCACCGGCCGCGAGGACGTTCTGTCCCACCTGGACACTCTGCTGCTCCACACCGACTCCCCTCCGGTCGTCGCCATCGACGGACCGCCCGGCATCGGCAAGAGCGCGCTCGTCGCCCACTGGGCCAGCCGACATCCGTTCCCGACCGGAACGCTCTACGCGGACCTCAGCGGTCACAGCCTGACGGAACCCGTTGCGCCCGCGGCGGTTCTGACCGCCTTCCTCGGCGCGCTCGACGTCCCACCCGATCACGTGCCCTCGGATGTGCGGGCTCAGGTCACGCTCCTGCGCCAGCTCCTGGCGGACCACCGACCATTGATCGTCCTCGACAACGTCCGAGACTCCGACCACGTCCGGCCGATCCTCGCCGCGACCGGCTCGTGCGCGGTGCTCGTCACCAGCCGGCAGCAGCTCACGGGCCTTGTGCACCGCGACGGCGCGCATCGCATCATGCTGCCCAGACTTGCCCGAGACGATTCCGTCACACTTCTCCGCCGCCGCATCGGAGACGCTCGAGCCGCACAGGACCCACGCGCCGTCGACGATCTCGTCTCCCTGTGCGACGGACTGCCGCTCGGCATACGGATCGCCGCGGAGCACGTCGCGGGCCGCCCCGACGTTCCCCTCCATGACCTCGTCGTCCAGCTGCGCCGCCAGCGGCGGATCCTGCTGGACGCCGGCAGCCAAGGAGACGACGACACGGTCACCCTGCGCGCGGTGTTCTCATGTTCCTACGACGCGCTGGTACCTGAGGCCAGGCGGCTGTTTCGGCTTCTGGGCCTGCACCCCGGCATCGAGTTCAGCGCCCCCGCGGCCTCGGCCCTCGCCGACCTGCCGCTCGCCCGTACCGAACAGCTGCTCGACATCCTGCTGGGCGCGAACCTCGTCGAGCAGCGCGCGGCCGACAGATACCGACTTCACGACCTCATTCACCTGTTCGCCGCCGAACTGGCCGCCGCGGAAGATCCTCAGACACGCCGCGCGACCATCCATCGATTGCTCGACTGGTACTTGAGTAGCGCGATCAACGCGGCGCGGCAGGCTGACCCGAACCGGGTCGAGGTCCCACCGCTCCCCATCACCTCCGGAATTGAGCCACAGCGATTCCACGATGCGCAGGAAGCTCTCCGTTGGGCCATTGCGGAGAGACCTAATCTGCTGGCCGCCGTCCGGTATGCGGCCAGCGAGGATTTCCACGAGCATGCCTGGCGGTTGGTCGGCGATTTCGACGATCTCCTGCACCGTTACGGAGATCCACGCGAGCTTCTCGAGGTTCACCATATTGCACTGGAATCCGCGCGAGCGGTCAACTCCAAGGAGGGTGCGGCCGGACTCCTCAACAACCTCGGCTTCACCTACTACTTTGCCAAGGAATACACGCAGGCAGCCCGCTACCTTCGAGAGGCCCACCTTCTTTACCGGGAGCTCGGCGACACATACGGTGAAGCCATGGGCCTCATGAACATCGCGACCACGGCTATCGAGCTGGGCGAACTGCGTTCGGTCGTAAAGATGTACGAAAAGGCCATCGCGCTATTCGACAGGATCGGCCACAAGGCCATGAAAGCGCACGCGTACCACCGGCTCGGCGACGCGTACCGCAGAATGGAGCAGTACGACAGCGCTGCCAAGTGCTATCAGACGGCATTGCGCCTGCGCCAGGAGCTCGACCACCCCCGGCAGGCGGACACGCTGACCGCCATAGGCGAGCTACATTTGACGCTGGGCGACCTGATGCCGGCCATGGCCTACCTCGAGCAGGCGCTCATATTCCACCATCGCGCCCTGGACGAGCGCAGAACAGCGGAAGCCCTCGAGGCGCTGGCGACCGTATACTTTCGCCTCAACCGCTTTACGGACGCGATTCCACGAGCCGCCGAAGCCGCTCGGCTGTACCGCGCAATCAACGAGCCCCATGGCCAGGCCAGATCCCTCAATCTCCTCGCCGAGGCCTATCACGCGGTCGGGGACTACTCAGCGGCCCGAGCGCACTGGAGCAACGCTGCCACGCTCTTCCGCGAACTGAACCATCCCGACGCCGACATGGTGGAACGACGCCTGGCGCGAATGAGCGATGCCGACAGCCCGATACCCGAACCACGGACAACCCCGCTCACGCCCCGGGCAGCCCAGCCGACCGGTACCGATCGCCCGCCGGCATAGGCTCTCCATCAGATCGGAGACGGCCAGGGAGGACACGCGATTGCTAAGAGAGCGCCAGGTCCGACCATCCAGACCACGGCCAGAGCCAAACCCAACAGCAACGACTTCACCGAGCGCCGTGCGCGGCTGATGATCATGGCGTGGATCTTGTCACACGGACGGGGGACGCCGTTGCGGGGGTGGCAAAGTCTACAGTGGCCCGTCCAAGCGGGCGGGCCAGCTGGTCGAGCCTACGGCTTGCGGCCCACGGCGGCCCACATGAAGGCGAGCTCGGGGTTGGCGACCTCCATGCCGGGGTCGGGCCGCCACTCCGGAGTCCACACCAGACCGGGTGCCACGAGGTCGGTGCCGGTCAGGAACGCCTCGACCTGCTCGCGGGGACGACCGCCGCCGGGGTTGCCGCTTTGGCTCATCATCCGCCAGCCGTCCAGCGACCGCTGCACCTCGACCAAAGCTCCGTGGGAGATCGCCAGGTGGCTGCCCGACGACATGGCGTCGACGTAGCGGGCCACCGCCTGCCAGGGGTCGGCCGAGTCCGGGATGTAGTGCAGCACGCCGACCATCAGTATCGCCATCGGCTCACTGAAATCGAGCAACTGCTGTACCGGTTCGGACGTGAGCACGGTATCGACGTCGAGCAGGTTGGCCAGCACGACGCCGGTCCGGTCGTTGCCCTCGAGCATCAGCTCACTGTGCGCCACCGCGATCGGCTCGTTGTCGACATAGACCACCCGACATTCCGGCGCCAACTGTTGGGCGATCTCGTGCACATTACCGACCGTGGGAATGCCCGACCCGAGATCGAGGAACTGGCGTATCCCTTCCCCGACGCAGAACCGCACCGCCCGGCGTAGATATGCCCGGTTGTGCTGCGCCGCGCCCTCCGCCTCGGGAATGACCGCCAGCAGTTTCTCGGCGAAGTCCCGGTCCGCCTGGAAGTTACACGCCCCGCCGAGCAGGTAGTCGTAGATCCGCGCGACATTGGGCCGGTCGACATCGACTCCGGGCGCTAGCCAATACGGCGGCTCACTCGGCATGCGCCCACCCTAGTAGGTTGGCAATCGTCGAGCTCACCACGACCCCGACGGACCTATCGGGATCTTGACCTTGTCGGGCCGGTCGGCGTCGGAACCACACAGCACCGACCGGCCCGCACGCTCCCCCGGCTGGACTCGAACCAGCAACCCTTCGGTTAACAGTCGGGGGTGGCCCCACGGTCACTGGCCTCTACCAGCACTGTTGTTTCCTCCGTTGCCGCATGGTAGCCCACAGCCACCCCAGTCAACGGCATGTGATGCCACGAAGGATGCCATGCGAAGTCGGCCAATCAACATGCCGTGGCTGCCCCTCGGCGGCAAGCGGACCCGCGGGAAGCTGCGATCTCTCGCTCTGAGGTGTCCCGCGCGTTGGATGTGGCGCTCAGTGCTTCGACCCGGCGCAAGTACTGCCGCTCGACCGCGTCGGGCAATGCGTCACGTCCCACAGGGCACCAACGCATCGAACCCGCGGGCCCGCCAGTCCCGGTTCCAGCGGTCCACCGTCTGCCGGGACACCCGGATCCGCCGCCCGAACGGATCGGTGTGCCGCGCTCGGCGATCTTGCGCACCATCCGGCCACGGGTCTTCATCGAATGCGCCGGATCGGCCGCTTCCCGAGTCAGTTGGTACCGGCACATCCCCGATCACCCAGGACCGCCCAGCCCGCGCCGCCTGCTCATCCCGTCCGCCACCGACGGCCTTCCCCTCGCTTGTTCCACAAGGGCAAGCGCACAGGATCATGACAAGATCGTCGCCGTGGCACGGTCAACCGTGTTGATCCACTCGGTGGCCAGCCCGGCGCCAACAACCGCCCACCCCGACAACGCCGCCACCCAACTCCTACGGCGACACCACGGCATTCCGAACGGACCGGCAGCGACCATCGCCGTCGCATCGATCACGGCCAACGCATCGGCCCACCGGCTCCCAGCCGACCCCGGCATCACCGGGTCAGCGGCAGCGCCCGCAGCCACACCGTGAACAGCTCCAGCACCGCCTCTGCCCGTTCGGCGAACCGGCGCAGCCACCCCTATCGGCACCGTGAACGTTGTCGCTCATCCCAATGTGACCGCCTGCTCGATCGCCGCACCGACGGTCACATCGTTGCGCTGACCCCGACGCAGCGGGTCGTGTCCGAACCTCGCTCCGGACGAAGTCCGGCGCGTGCCTGATCGCGCTGTCGGAGGGCCACGACCACGCTGCAAGCCATGTGCAACGCTATGCGGTGCGTGCGAATGTCCGCTGAAAGCACGGGTAGGACGAGATTGGCGGACGACAGCAGTCCGAAGCCCCGAGCCCGGCGCGGAATTGTTGCTATAGACAACAAAGCGGCGCTGCCGTCATGGTCTCGACCTTGCGGTGTCTTCCAGGGTGTACGTAGAGCGTCCGGACAACGCATGGGCGCCCGCCGTTCCGGAGCAGGCGATGAAGATCGACTCGCCGACATTGATACGGGAAGCGACGCGTGCCGACGCTACGGCCATCGGCACGGTACACGCCGCGGCCTGGCAGACTGCGCACCGCGACGTCTTCGAAACCGACTGGCTAACGAAACTCGCGGAGCAGCGACGTACCCGGTGGACCGACGTACTGACGGCCCGCGAGTTCGCCCGGACCACGCTGTTGGTCGCTGAGCACGGCGATCACATCGCTGCCTTCACCCACGTCGGGCCGCACCGAGACCAGCCTCGCGACGCCGAGCTCTACGACCTGTACGTGCACCCGTCGCTCTGGGGCCGTGGCCTAGCCACCGCGCTCCTCGACGCTGCCTGGGACCGGCTGGCCGACGCCGGTTATCCGAGGACGCGAGTGTGGACGTTGGCCGGGGCCACCCGCGCCCGCGCGCTCTATACCCGGTTCGGCTTCACCCTCACCGAACGGACCCGGGAACGCGACCACGGCGACGGCCGCCCAGTGCTGGAAATCGAGTACGCCCGCGCAGTGCACGCGGTGCCGGCACCCCGGCTTCCGGGCGCAGCCGATGCGCGGCCCACACCACGCCGACCGGCCCCACCGCACCCACCAGCCAGTGTTGGGCGCTGATCTACGGTAACCGGACAGTCCGCCACGCCCCAGCGCCACGTCACCCGGGCGCTGCGCACCGCGCGGGAGGGCCTGACCGACAGCCGCCGCGTGGTGTATGGGCGCTGCGGGCCCAGGCGCTCGACGACTCCGCGCTGCGGCACCTGGCCGGCGGGATGGCGCAGGACACCGGATCAGGGTGTGGACCCTGGTCGCCGAACCGCCGCTGGTGCTGCCGGCCGAGACGCAGACCGCCTTGCTGTGCGTCGCCGGCGAGGTGCTGTCCAACGTGCCGGCATGCCGACGCGCACCGGGCGACCTCACAGCGGCAGCGGGCTGGTCGGCATGCGGGAGCGGCTGGCGGGTGTCGACGGCACCCCGGACCGTGGAGACATCTCCGAACAGGCACCACGGTCGCCGCCACCGTGACGACGGAGCACAAGATGACCGACCACCTCCGCGTGCTGATCCCGACGACCACCGCGTCGTGCGACGGCCTCCGCGCCATGCTGGCCGCCGTCATCCTGCTGGATCTGCGGAAGCCCGACGTCGATGACGCCACCGCGACCGACCGGATCCGCTCACACGACCTGCGGGCAAGGATCCTCGTCCTGACCACCCACGACCCGATAGAGACATCAACCGCGCCATTGACGCCGGCGCAACCAGCTATCTGCTCAAAGGACCCCGTGCACCAGCTCTTCGTCGCCATCCGCTTCGCCGCTCGCGGCGAAGCGAACCTGTCCCCCACCATCGCCACCCGGGTGCGGAATTGGATGCTCGCACCGAGCCCCGGGATGCTCTCCGGCCGGAATCTCGAGGTGCCCACCGCCGTCGCATATGAACTGTCTAATGGGACACCACTGTACCCGTAACGGCGCATGGCGAACGCCGTCCCCCTTTGATGAACCGCACATCCGATATCGGCTATTCCTATGTGGACAGACGTGCGCAGTCCGCAAGGTGGATTTTCAGCTCGCCGATCTGGCGGTTGAGCTCGCCGATGATGCCCGCCTGCACACGGTGGTGGCGGCGAAGGCCGCGGCGGTAGGGTTGGCTGCGGCCAGGTGCTCGGTGCGCAACGCAGCCTGGATCTGGCGGGCTCGCGCCTCGACGTTGCGCTGCCGCCCGCCCGACGCAGCGCCGCGGAGATCTGCGGCAGGGTCAGCCGGGCACCCTCAGCCGGGGGATCCGACCCAGCACAGCCAAGGCGTCGCGACCGGACAGGTCAGCGAAGGCCTGCAGGGGCGCCCGGGTAGTATCCGCGCAGCGCATTGGTGTGCAGGGTGCGCGCCCAGATCAAACTCTGGGCGCGGGCGAACACCTTGATCGTCGCCGCCTGCGGGCTGTCTCCGGCGATCGAGCGGTGGTTGTGGCGGTCGGTGCGGCCAGGTCGGCTAGCAGCTTGGCATCCGCAGCGTCGAACTTCGCCCCCGATACGTGATGGCGATCGCGGGAGCGGGCCACTGCCAGCGGATTGACCGCATAGACCTGGTAACCGGCGGCGACCAGCGCGTCCCCCACAGGCCGCGATCGGCCTCGAGGCCGCCCGCCACTCCGCCCGGCCCCTGGCCTGCCCGGCAAGCAGTTCGTGCAGCACGCTGATCCCGGCCAGCCCCGCCGGCAGCCGCGCCGCCAGCCGAGCACCAACAGCGTCCATCACATACATGTCATGGTGATCCTCAGCGCAGTCATTACCCAAAAAGATCATCGATGGTGACCCAAATGGCCGTGCCGCCCGGCGGGCTGCCGTCCACGGCTACGACGTTTCCGGCGGAATGATCATGGCGGCGATCGCCACCAGTGCGGATCTGGCAAGTTGTCTGCGCCTCATCGCGTCACACCCCTCGTTGGGTTGCGGATCTCCCAGGCAGGGAGTCGCCGGCACCTGACTGACAGTTACCGGTCCGCCTCGATGCGCGCGAATCTCCCTGTGCGTATCGTGCGTAACACACAAGATTCAAACCGGTCACGGAAACCATTACCCATAATCGTCCAGACCGATTAGCCCTGTTGTCGCAACAAATCCGGCTTCCCGCGGCGCCCGCGGCCAGACATGATAATCGCTGCTGTGCGGTCGGCCGGCTTTGGTCGGGTGGTTATCGCGGGAGTAGCGGTTTGATGCTCGCGCCGGTCTCGGCGGCGGCGGCCGCCGGGTCGCGCCGGTGCGTGAGGACCTGCTGCTGCATGGTGGTGATCGCCTGGGAGATCTGCGGGTACCGGGTGCCGTAGACGTTGCGTG
>NZ_DASZCQ010000082.1:0-40530 GCF_035942955.1 Actinophytocola sp.
GCTCGGGCTACTACCCGGCGCCGCCCGTGCCCCCGGTGGACAACGGCGGCCCGCGGGAGGCCGCCACCGAGCAGATGCCCAGGGTCCCGCCGGCCGGCCCGCAGCAGTCCGGGGCGTTCCCGCCCGCGCGGATCCCGTTCGGCCACGCCGGCGCCATGCCGCCGGCGCCGCCCCTCGGTCCCGAGGCCAACGGCGACACGCAGGTCCAGGAGCGCTACCCGGACGACTACACCGACTTCGACGTCGAGGACGAGCTCGGGCCGCCCGGCTACCAGGACTACCCGGAGGACGAGGACGCCGACGCCGACGAGTTCGCCGACGACGACGAGCTGGCCGGGGACCGCTCGCCGGCCCGCGAGTGGCTGATCATGGCCGGCCAGGTCGCGGTCAGCGTGGTCGGCGGCGCCGCCGTCTGGCTCGGGTTCAACTGGCTTTGGGGCAAGTTCCCGCAGGTCGCGCTCGGCGCCGCGCTCGCCGTCATCGTCGGGCTGGTGTGGATCGTGCGCAAGATCCGCCGGGCCGACGACCTGCAGACCACCGGTCTTGCCGTGCTCGTCGGGCTGTTCGTCACCGTGTCGCCGGCCGCGTTGCTTCTGTTGAGCCGGTAGTGACGCCGGCGGTCGGCCTCTCAACGGCTTCGGTGTGGCCGCAGAGCGCGGCGACGGCGTTCCGCCTGGCCGCCGACCTCGGCTACGACGGCGTCGAGGTCATGGTCTGGGCCGACCCGATGAGCCAGGACGTGGCCGCGCTGCGCCGCCGCTCCCGGCAGTACCGGGTGCCGGTCCTCGCCGTGCACGCGCCCTGCCTGCTGATCACGCAGCGGGTCTGGTCGCCGGACCCGGAGCAGCGGCTGCGCCGCTCGGTGCGGGCCGCGCAGGAGCTCGGCGCCCCGACCGTGGTGATCCACCCGCCGTTCCGCTGGCAGCGCCGCTACGCCGACGCGTTTCCCGAGCTGGTCGCCGAGCTGGAGAGCGGCAGCGGGGTCGCGATCGCGGTGGAGAACATGTTCCCGGTGCGCCGCTTCGGCGGGGAGGTCTCGGCGTTCCGCCCGTCGATCGACCCGACCGACGTCGGCTACCGGCACTACACGCTCGACCTGTCGCACACCGCGGCGGCGCACGCCGACGCCCTCGAGCTCGCCAAGCGGATGGGTGACGGCCTGGTCCATCTGCACCTGGCCGACGGCACCGGGCTCCCGCGCGACGAGCACCTCGTGCCCGGCCGGGGCAGCCAGCCGTGCGCCGAGCTGTGCGAGGAGCTGGCCGCGAGCGCGTTCGCCGGGCAGGTCGTGCTCGAGGTGAACACCCGCCGGGCCCGCAACTCCGCCACCCGGGCTAAGGATCTCGCCGAGGCGCTGCTGTTCGCCCGCCTGCATCTGGGGCAATGAGCGGAGATCGGCAACAGTTTGCCCGCGGGGACGTACAGTCTGCGGCGTGAATCCGTTGCGCTCGCTGATCCTCGCCGCCGCCGGCAACGAGACGATCCGCCGCGTCGTGGCCACCGCCCCGGTGAGCCGGGACGTCGTCCGCCGCTTCGTCGCCGGCGAGTCCACCGCCAAGGCCGTCGCCGTCGCCACACGGCTGGTGGCCGACGGCCTGACCGTCACGCTGGACTACCTCGGGGAGGACACCACCGACGCCACGCTCGCCGAGCGGACCGTCCAGGCCTACCTTGAGCTCCTGGCGGCCCTGCACGACGAGGGGCTGGCCGAGCGCGCGGAGGTGAGCGTCAAGCTGTCCGCCGTCGGGCAGGCGCTCGACGAGTCGATGGCACTGGACAACGCGTCCCGGATCTGCGCGGCCGCCGACACCCACGGCACCACCGTCACCCTCGACATGGAGGACCACACCACGACGGACTCCACCCTGCGGGTCCTGGCCGAGCTGCGCGCCACCTGGCCGTGGGTGGGCGCGGTGCTGCAGTCCTACCTGCGCCGCACGCTCGACGACTGCACCCGGCTGGCCACGTCCGGCTCGCGCGTGCGGCTGTGCAAGGGCGCCTACGCCGAGCCGCCCGAGGTCGCGTTCGACAGCGCGCACGAGGTCGACCTGAGCTATGTGCGGTGCGCCAACGCGCTGCTGTCCGGGGACGGCTTCCCGATGTTCGCCACGCACGACCCGCGCCTGATCCGAATCATCGGCGAGCGCGCCGCGTTCTACGGCCGCAAGCCCGGCAGCTTCGAGTTCCAGATGCTGTACGGGATCCGGTCCGACGAGCAGCGCCGGCTCGCGCAACTGGGGCACACCATGCGTGTCTACGTACCATACGGTGGCGAATGGTACGGCTATCTCATGCGCCGGCTCGCCGAGCGTCCGGCCAACACCGCGTTCTTCCTGCGCGCCCTGGCCACCCGGGGCTGAGCGGATCTTCAGCCGCCTTTTCGATCCACCGTTCAGACATGGCAGGGTAACGATCATGAGCAGTGTTGCTGGGCAGGGGGACGCGCGCACCCCGGGCGGACCACCGGCCGGCCCGTTCGCGGCCGCCTCCCGCGTCCGTTCGCTCGGTGACGGCACGTTCACCGCGGAGCTTCCCAACACCTGGACCGTCCGCGGCCGCCCGCACGGCGGCTACCTGCTCTCCCTGCTGGCCAGAACCGCGGCCGCGGCGCACAGCGGCGGCTCCGGCGCCCCCCTTGTCGACCCGCTCGCGGTCAGCGCCCAGTTCCTCAACCCGCCGAGCGTCGGCCCCGTCCTGCTGCGCACCGACGTCCGCAAGTCCGGCCGGCAGGCCACCGTCGTGTCCGTCTGCGTCGAGCAGCGCGGCAAGAGCTGCGTCGAGGGCATGGTGACCACCGGCCGGCTGCCCCGCGACCGGGCCGCCTGGTCCGACCTGCCCAACCTGTCCGCAGAACCGCCCGGCAACGCCGTCGACTTCGCCACCCTGCCCATGGCCTCGGCCTTCAAGCTCACCGCCGCCTGCGACGTCCGCATCGACCCCAACGGCGCCGGCTTCCTGCACGGCCACGTCGGCGACCCGCTGCGCCTGCGGTTATGGGTCCGTCCCCGCGCCGAGCCCGTCGATCCCCTCTTCGCGCTGGTGGCCGCGGACGTCCACATGCCGCTCACCTACAACCTCGGCCGCTTCGGCTGGACCCCCACCGTCCAGATGACCGCCCTTGTCCGCTCCCGTCCCGCCCCCGGCTGGCTGCGCGTCCTGGTCGAGTCCCGCGCCGTCTACGGGGCCTGGTTCGACTCCGACGCCACCGTCCTCGACTCCACCGGCCGCCTGGTCTGCCAGGCCCGCCAGCTGGCCCTTTCCGCCCGATAACGGGGTGTCACACGGCGCTTCGCCCGCTCTGGCACGCTAATGCGCATGGATGGGTATGAGGGCGCCGCCGAGCCGGTGATCGCCGTGCTGGGGGCCGGCAAGATCGGCGAGGCGTTGCTGTCCGGGCTGCTCAGCGGCGGGCGGCGGGTGGACGACCTGATGTTCACCGAGCGGCATGCCGAGCGGGCCGCGGAGATGACCACGCGGTACGGGATCAGGGCGGTGGACCTGCCGACGGCGGCCAAGGAGGCCGACGTGCTGGTGGTGGCCGTGAAGCCGCAGGACATCGACCCGCTGCTGGACGAGCTGGCGCCGGTGGTCAGCCCGCCGACCCTGGTCGTGTCGCTGTGCGCGGGGCTGCCGACGGAGCTGTTCGAGCGGCGGCTGCCGGCCGGCGTGCCGGTGGTGCGGGTCATGCCGAACACCCCGGCGGTCGTCGGGCAGGCGATGAGCGCGATCTCGGCCGGCGGGCACGCCGGGCCGGAGCACCTGGACGTCGTGGAGCGCGTGCTGTCCGCGGTCGGCAAGGTGGTGCGGGTGCCCGAGTCGCAGCAGGACGCGGTCACCGCGCTCTCCGGTTCCGGGCCGGCGTACTTCTTCTACCTGGTCGAGGCCATGATCGACGCGGGCATCCTGCTCGGGCTGCCGCGGAACGTGGCGGAGAAGCTGATCATTCAGTCGGCGGTGGGGGCGGCCACGATGCTGGTGGAGACCGGCGAGCACCCGGTCACGCTGCGTGAGGCGATCACCTCGCCGGCCGGCACCACGATCATGGCCATCCGGGAGCTGGAGCGGCACGGGGTGCGGGCGGCGCTGCTGGCCGCGATCGAGGCGGCCCGGGACCGGTCCCAGGAGCTGGGCCGGGCCCACCGGATCGACTAGGAATCACCTGCCCGGGAGCGATTAACCCGAACTGGCGTCGCATCAGTCACACGTGTCACGCTACTCTCTACTGAAGCACGTGCGTGTCCGTTCCGTCGGTGGGGAAGCCGACGGCGCGACACGTGTCTAAAAGGGACGCGGTGACTCATGCCGGCGAAGAAGAGGGACAAGGACCCGCCAGGGGTTGGCCAGGTGCAGTTCCTGACCGTGGCCGAGGTGGCCACGATGATGCGGGTTTCCAAGATGACCGTCTACCGCCTGGTCCACAACGGAGAGCTTCCCGCCGTGCGGGTCGGCAAGTCGTTCCGCGTGCCGGAGAAGGCCGTGCACGCCTACCTGGAGGGCGCCTACTTCGACGCCGGCTAGGTGCGGACGCGGCGGGTGGGTCGCCCTCGCGGGAGCGACCAGAAGGCTGAGGCGGGTGCAGGGCCTCAAGAGCGCGCGGGTACCCTAAACGATCGTTGTGCCTGGTGCTCCTGCACGCGCCGTGACCTGCCTCCCGCGGTTGAGTGGTCGTTGCTGCGCCGGAGCGCTACGAGCAGCCGCGACCACCGACGACAGCGAAGGATCCCCGCATGGGCTCAGTCATCAAGAAGCGCCGCAAGCGCATGTCCAAGAAGAAGCACCGCAAGCTCCTGCGCAAGACCAGGGTGCAGCGCCGCAAGCTGAAGAAGTAGCCGCGCAAACGGCCCGTGTGAGCTGCGTTAAGACCCCGTTGCCAAGGGCCTTTCCGGCATTCCGGCGGGTACAGTCGCACGAAGCAGCGCTGCTGGGGGCAAGCCCCCAGACCCCCACCGAGGCTCAGCCCCGGACCCCTTTTCCGAGGACCCGCATGACCCCCAACGTCGTCCTGGTTACCGGCGTGGGTGGCTATCTCGGTGGCAACGTGGCCGCACGTCTCGCCGCCAACCCGGACATCGAACGCGTCATCGGCGTGGACACCGTGCCGCCGCGCGGCGGCACGGGCCGTGCCGCGTTCGTTCGCGCCGACATCCGCAACCCGCTGATCGCCAAGGTGATCAACTCGGCGCGCGTGGACACCGTCGTGCACGCCGCGCCCCGCCGGGCGCAGCACAAGGAGCTGACCGTCATCGGCACCATGCAGCTGCTCGCGGCCTGCCAGCGCTCGCGCGCGGTGCGCAAGCTGGTGGTGCGCTCGACCGCGGCGGTGTACGGGGCGAGCTCGCGCTCCCCGGCCGCCTTCACCGAGGACGACGCCCCGCGCGACCTGCCGGCGTCCGGCTACGCCAGGGACGCCGCCGAGGTGGAGGGTTACGTCCGCGGGTTCGCCCGCCGCCGCCCGGACGTGGTGACCACCACGATCCGGTTCGCCGATCTCATCGGCGCGGACGTGGACAGCGTGATCACCCGCTACTTCGCGCTGCCGGTGGTGCCGACCGTGCTCGGCTTCGACGCCAGGGTGCAGTTGCTGCACGGCGACGACGCGCTCGCCGTGCTCGAGCGGGCCACGCTGCGCGATCTGCCCGGGGTCTACAACGCCGGCGCGGACGGCGTGCTCATGCTCTCGCAGGCGATCCGCCGGGCCGGCCGGGTGCCGCTGCCGGTGCCCAGGCCGGCCGTTCCGGTGCTCGCCAAGCTGTTCCCCGGTACCAGGGCGGCGGACTTCTCGCCGGATCTGGTGCGGTACCTCAACTTCGGCAGGGTGGTGGACACCGGCCGGCTCAAAACGATCTTCGGGTTCGCCCCGAGGTGGACCACCGCCCGCGCGTTCGACGACTACGTGCGCGGCGGCGGACTCCGGGTGGAAGGTAGCTGAGAATGCAGCAGGCACAGGTGATTCCGCTCCAGCGGGGGGATCGCCGGACGATCGGCGCGCCGGCGGCACCGCGCCGCCGGGCGCTCGAACCGTCCGGCGTACCCGTCGAACCCACCCCGCTGCATCCGCTGCGTGCGCCGTCCCCGCCGGCCCACGGGCTGCAGCGCCGGATCGCCGGCGCGGTCGGCTTTCTGCGCCGGCGGATCACCGGCGACTACCCGGTCGACGAGTTCGGGTTCGACCCCGAGCTGACCGACGCCGTGCTCCTGCCGCCGCTGCGGTTGCTGTACGAGAAGTGGTTCCGGGTCGAGGTCGGCGGCGCCGAGCACCTGCCGCCGCACGGCGGCGCGCTCGTGGTGTGCAACCACTCGGGCACGCTGCCGCTGGACGCGGTGATGACCGCGATCGCCGTTCACGACAACCATCCCCGGCGCCGGCACCTGCGGATGCTCGGCGCCGACCTGGTGTTCGCCACCCCGCTGCTCGGCGCCCTCGCCCGCAGGTCCGGCCAGACGCTGGCCTGCACCTCCGACGCCGAGCGCCTGCTCACCGCCGGCGAGCTGGTCGGCGTGTGGCCCGAGGGGTTCAAGGGCATCGGAAAGCCGTTCCGGGACCGGTACAAGCTGCAGCGGTTCGGCCGCGGCGGTTTCGCCACGGCCGCGATCCGCTCCGGCGTGCCGATCATCCCGTGCTCGATCGTCGGCGCCGAGGAGATCTATCCCAAGATCGGCGACCTGCGCCCGCTCGCCCGCCTGCTCGGCCTGCCCTACTTCCCGGTGACGCCGCTGTTCCCGCTGCTCGGCCCGCTCGGCGCCATCCCGCTGCCGTCCAAGTGGCACATCGAGTTCGGCGAGCCGATCCACCCCGGCGAGGACGACGACCCGATGGCCGCGTTCAACGTGGCCGACCAGGTGCGCGAGACCATCCAGCAAACCCTCTACCGCCTACTGGCCCAACGCCGCAGCCCATTCCCGTTCCGCCTCCCCGGAATTTGATGCGGTCGTTGCGTTCCAGCGAACGGTGCGGACATCCGATCGATTGTGGCTGGGTGCCGTCACGTTCCCCTGAGGTTCCGTTGGTAGGCACGAACCATCTCAGCACTGACAATCGGCCCTAGGAGGCATGCTCGCGCTTGCGGTAGGCGAGGCCGACGGCCACCGCGCCGGCGACCGCGCCCGCGCCGAGCACCGACGGGACGCCGATCTTGGCGGCCTTGCGCCCGGTGCGGAAGTCGCGGATCTCCCAGCCCCGCCTGCGGGCGATCTCACGCAGCCCGCTGTCCGGGTTGACCGCCACGGCGGTGCCGACCACCGACAGCATCGGCACGTCGTTGGCCGAGTCGGAGTACGCGGTGCACCGGCGCAGGTCCAGCCCCTCCCGGGCGGCGAGCGCGCGGACCGCGTGCGCCTTGGCCGGGCCGTGCAGCATCTCGCCGACCAGCCGTCCCGTGTACACGCCGTTGACGTGCTCGGCGACCGTGCCGAGCGCGCCGGTCAGCCCCAGCCGGCGCGCGATGATCGTGGCCAGCTCCACCGGCGTCGCGGTGACCAGCCAGACCCGCTGCCCGGCGTCCAGGTGCATCTGGGCGAGCGCGCGGGTGCCCGGCCAGATCTTGTCGGCCATCAGCTCGTCGTAGATCTCCTCGCCGAGCTCGTTGAGCTCCCGCACCGTATGACCGGCCACAAAGGACAGTGCCTGCTCGCGGCTGGTGCGGATGCCGTCCTGGCTCTCCTTGCCCGCCACCCGGAACCTCACCTGCTGCAAGGCAAATCGGGCCAGATCGGAGTTGGTGAAGAACTTCCGCGCCGCCAGCCCACGGGCGAAATGGAAGATCGACGCCCCCATCATCATCGTGTTGTCCACGTCGAAGAACGCCGCCGCCGTCAGGTCGGCCGGCACCGGCTCGGTGGGCTCGGCGTGCCCGATGACGTACGCGGCCTCCGCCGACGCCTCGCCCGCCACCGCGGCCAGCCGGGCCAGCTCGGTGACCTTCTCGTCCCGCGACACCGCATCGCCTCCCGGTGACTCCACACCCAGCGTGGCTAACCACAGCCTAGCGAGGGTCCACGACGCCCGAGGCCGCGCCGAACTTCCGTGCCGGGGTCAGCCAATACGGATTCCGGGTAGGCCGGGGAGCAGCGGGGGCACGGTGACCGTGGGTAGCGGGAGGGGGACGACGACCTCGGGCGGGGTCGAGGGATCCGTGGTGCCCGGAGGTGTGGTGGGCGAGCCGGCGGGGGGCGGGACGGCCGGGACCGACACCGAGGGGACCGGCTGGCCGGGCAGTGGCGGGGTGGGAAGGGCGTCCGGCAGCTCGGTCTGCGTGGGGACGCTCGGCGTGTGACCCGGGGAGTCCGGGGCGGTGCCGCCGGTCGGTGCGGAGACCGGCGGCACCGTGGCGCCCGGTATCCGTTCGCAGGCGCCGGTCGCCGGGAGGGCGCCGACGTCGTCGAAGGAACCGGTCGTGATCTGGTAGCACTGCATGCGGGCGAGCAGCGCCGCGGAGCGGGTGGTGATCTTGGACAGCAACCCGAGCGTGGCGGCCTGCCGGTTGCGGGCGGCGCTTGGCAGGCGGTCGGCGACCGAGTCGAGGCGGCCGGCCTGCTGGGCGGCCCAGGCCCGGAGGGATTCGAGCTGGCGGCCGTCGTTGCGGGTGGCGAGGGCGATCAGCTGGCGGGAGCCGGCGGCGGCGTCGTTGTCGAAGTCGCTCAGCGCGGTGAGGTAGCCGCCGACCGGGGCGTCCCCGGGGTCGGGGTAGCGCTGGGCGAGGGTCTCGATCTCGTTGACCCTGGCGGAGGCGAACTCCAGATGCCTCAACGCCTTCGGTTCGTCGCCGAAGGTGAGGCCAAGGGAGGCGGCCTCCGCGGTGCGCTTGACGCCGTAGAGCGCGTCGCCGGGCAGGGCGTCGCGGGCGAGCAGGAGGCTCATCCCGGCAAGGGAGAACACCAGGGCGAGCAGGGCCAGCGCGGCGATGGCGAACCGGCCGCGCGCGCCGGCCCCGGGTCTCGGGAGATCTCCGGGGCGCGCGCTGCCTCGGTCGGCCCCGCTCGGCCGGTTGCGGGGGGCGCGCGGGCCGCGCGGGGTGGTCGGCGGGCGGGCGCCGGAGTCGGACGGGGCGAGCTCGGCCAGGATGCGCCGGCGCATGCGGTCCTTCGCCCGCGCGTCGGGTGCGGTCAGCGGGGCGAGGGTGCGCACGAGGCGGACTACCGCCTGCTCGCCGTCGTCTCTCGGTCCGTCCGGCCCGGGAGGCGCTGTTCCCCTATCCACGATCCTGCTCCGGTTGCGAAGGGTCGATGAGGATCTCACGACCTCGCTGTGTGAAACGAATGCTCAGGTCCATGGTTACGGCTCACCGCAGCTCGGTGGGCAGCAGCTGGGCGAGCCGGCGGACGGCGCGGTGCTGCAGCGCCTTCACCGCCCCCTCGTTGCGGTTCATGATCTCCGCGGTCTCGGCGACCGAAAGGCCATGCAGGAACCGGAGCACGATGCATTCGCGCTGGTCGTCGCCGAGCTGCTCGACGCACTCCAGCAGCGCCGCGGTGGTGACCTTGGACATCACCTGCTGCTCCGGTCCGGCGTCCACCCGGTGCGAGTCGTCCACCTCGGCGGTGGCCACCTCGAGCCGGAACCGGCTGGACTTGACGTGGTCGAGGACCAGGTTGCGGGCGATCGTGACGAACCAGGCGCCGACGTCGCGGCCCTGGTAGCTGACCGAGGTGATCCTGCGCAGCGCCCGCAGGAAGGTCTCGCTGGTCACGTCCTCGGCCAGCTCGCGGTCGCCGACCCGGAACAGCACGTAGCGGAACACCACGTCCACGTACCGGTCGTAGAGCTGGGCGAACGCCGACGTGTCGCCGGCCTGCGCGGAGTGCACCAGGTCCCAGGAGTCGCCCGGCTCCCTGGCCTCCGGCACCTCGGGTACCTCCGAGTCCGTGGTGCGGTCGGCACCGTTCGGCGACCCGACCGGCGCCAGCCCCGGCTGGGCTGGGTGCTCCGGCAAGGCCGCGCTCGACCGCACCTGGCGCGTCATGGGGCGGCCGTGCTCCCGCGCCCGCACGACGGAGAGGCCATGATCACTCCTCGTCGGTCCTCCGAGCGGCCGCACCACCGCCCGGAGCCGTAGGCAGCATACGTGTGGTTACTTCTTGGTAGGTAATGGTGCGGGGAACTCCGTGATATGACACGTCACGTAGTTAACCGTGACGTGGTGAGCCATGACACACTGCGGCCCGAAAGGGCTGGAGGTCCGCACGAAAGTCGCGAAAGTAGGGTCCGATGGCAGACGCGCTGACCGGCAACGTTGCCGATCTTGTCACCGAAGCCGCCGGGAGAGCGCCGGAGCATCCCGCGCTGGTGGACCAGCCGGCCGGCTCGTCCCTGACCTGGCGCCAGGTCGATGACGCGGTCAACGCCTACGCCGCGCGGGTGCTCGAGGCCGGGCTGCGGCCGGGGGACCGGGTGGCGGTCGCGCTCGGCGGCGGCGCCCGGCTGTGCGTGGCGCTGTTCGGCGTGCTGCGGGCCGGCGGTGTGCTGGTGCCGCTGTCCACCGACCTGCCGGAGCCGGAGCTGCGCCGGGTGCTGTCCGACAGCGGGGCGCGGCTGATGATCGGCTCTGGTCCCGACGACGGCCCGGCGTCGCTGGCGCCGCCCGACCTGGACGCCCCGGCCGGGGGCGCGCCCGCGCCGGACGGGTCCGCCCGCGGCGGGGAGGACCTCGCCGTGCTCTGCTACACCTCGGGAACGGCCGGCGTGCCGCGCGGCGTGATGCTCTCGCACCGCGCCCTGCTGTCCAATGTGGAGCAATGCGCGGCGCTGCGGCCGGCGCCGGTCAACGCCACCGACCGGGTGCTGCTCGCCGTGCCGCTCTACCACCTATACGGGCTCGGGCCGGGCCTGCTGCAGGTCGCCGCCGCCGGGGCCACCGCCGTGCTCATGGACCGGTTCTCCACCGAGGGCGCGCTGGAGGCGTGCGAGCGGCACCGGGTCACCGCGATGGTCGGGGTGCCGCCGATGTACCAGGCGTTCAGCGGGGTCGACGGCGAGCGGCTGGCCAGCGCCCTGGCCAGCATGCGGCTGCTCACCTCGGGCGCCGCGCCGCTGCCGGGGCCGGTGCTGGCGGCCATCCGGCAGGCCACCGGGCTGTCGGTGTTCGAGGGCTACGGCCTCACCGAGACCGGGCCGGTGCTGACCTCCACGCTGGTCGGCGGGTACGCCAAGGCCGGCTCGGTCGGCCGGCCGATCCCCGGCGTGGAGCTGCGTCTCGTCGACAGCGACGGCCGGCCGCTGATCTCGATCAGCGATCCGGACGAGCCGCTCGACGAGCTGGACGAGGGGGAGGAGAGCGAGACCGGCCTGGTGTCGGTGCGCGGCCCGAACCTCTTCAGCGGCTACTGGCCGGACGGCGCGCACGGCCCCGACGAGGAGGGCTGGTTCCGCACCGGCGACGTGGGCTACCTCGACGCCGACGGCGACCTGCACCTGGTGGACCGGGCCAACGACCTGATCATCGTCAACGGGTTCAACGTGTACCCGCACGAGGTGGAGCGGGTGCTCGACGAGCTGTCCGAGGTGGCGGAGTCGGCCGCGGTCGGCGTGCCGGACGAGCGCACCGGCGAGCGGGTCAAGGCCGTGGTGGTGCTGCGGCCGGGCGCCGAGCTGACCGAGCAGGCCGTGCGCGAGCACTGCGAGCAGCGGCTGGCCAAGTTCAAGGTGCCGGACGTGGTGGAGTTCGTCGACGCGCTGCCGCACTCGGTCACCGGAAAGCTGCGGCGGGCCAGCCTGCGGGGCACCCCGGCGTGAAGCTTGTGGAATGCCTGGCGAGGGAGTCGGCCCACCGCGACGAGGGGCGAGCGGAGCTTGCGGAGCGAGCCATCGATACTCCTGCGGCTCCGAGGAACGAGGAGACGCAGGCTTGGCCGAGGAACGAGGCCTGCCCGAGGAGCGGTCCGGTGACCCACCACCCAAGGTGACCCACGACCACGGCCGACATTCCCGAGCCGGAGGGAACAGCGTGAAGGTGACGCTCATGAGCCGGCGGGACTGTCCCGCCTGTGCCGACGCCGAGGCGGACATCCGGCGGATCTGCGGGGAGCTCGGTGTCGAGTGGACGGTCGAGGACGTCGACGCCGACCCCGAGTGGCGCGCCGAGTACGGCGATCGGGTCCCGGTGATCCTGATCGACGGGGCCGAGCACGGGTACTGGCGGGTGGAGGAGGGTCGCCTCCGGGCGGCGCTCGGCGGCCGACCGTTGCGGTAAGGGAGCGGTAAGCCCGCTTCGATTGAACTTTCCGCTCCCCGGCGGCGAATCTTGACATGTGGAGCCCGAACCTGAGGTCTCGCCGAGGCTGAGCGCGCCGGTTGCCGTCCTGATCGGGGTGCTGGCGGTGGCGGCCGCGCTGGCCGCCGGGCACGTGGTCGCCGGGCTGGTCGGGCCGAGCGCGTCGCCGTTCCTCGGGGTCGGCAACACCGCGATCGACCTGGCCCCGACGCCGGTCAAGGACTGGGCGATCGCCACCTTCGGCACCAACGACAAGCTCGTGCTGATGCTCGGCATGGCGGTCGTGCTGCTCCTGCTGGCCGGCCTGGCCGGGCTGCTGTCCCGCCGGCGCTCCTGGCCCGGCGTGACGCTGGCCGCCGCGGTCGGGGTGCTCGGTTTCCTCGCCGTGCTTGCCCGTCCGGACCTCGGTCAGCTCGGCATCCTCGCGCCCGCGGCCAGCCTGATCACCGGTGTGCTGGTGCTCCGCTGGCTGCACGGCCTCGCGCTGGCCAGGGCGGGTGCGGATACCCCGACCGACGACTCGCGCCGGGTGTTCCTGCGTACCTCGGCCGGGGTGGCGGTCGGCGCCGGCGTGCTCGGCGGTGGTGGGCAGCTGCTCGCCGTGCGGGTGGACGTGGAGGGCTCGCGGGCCGCGGTCGGTCCGCTCACCGCGGCCGACCCGGCCCCGCCGGTCCCGCAGGGCGCCGACTTCGCGCCGAACGGCACGCCCCGGTTCCTCACCAGCAACCGGGACTTCTACCGGATCGACACCGCGCTGACCGTGCCCCGGCTGCGGGCCGAGGACTGGCGGCTGCGCATCCACGGCCTGGTCGACCGGGAGGTCAGCTTCGACTTCTCCGACATCCGCAACCGCCGGCTCGTCGAGCGTCCGGTCACGCTGACCTGCGTGTCCAACGAGGTGGGCGGCGACCTGATCTCCAACGCCAACTGGATCGGCGTGCCGCTGCGTGAGCTGCTCATGGCGGCGGGCGTCAAGCCCGGCGCGGACCAACTGATGTCCACCAGCGTCGACGGGTTCACCGCGGGCACCCCGGTCGATGCGCTGCTCGACCCCGATCGCGGGGCGCTGCTGGCGATCGGGATGAACGGCGAGCCGCTGCCGGTCGAGCACGGCTTCCCGGCCCGGATGGTGGTGCCGGGGCTGTACGGCTACGTGTCGGCCACCAAGTGGGTCACCGACATGGAGCTGACCCGGTTCGACCGGAAGGAGGGCTACTGGATCCCGCGCGGCTGGGCGCAGAAGGCCCCGATCAAGACCCAGTCGAGGATCGACAGCCCGCGCCGGGACGCCGCCGTGCCGGCCGGGCGGCTGGTCGTGGCCGGCGTCGCGTGGGCGCAGCCGGTCGGCGTCGGCCGGGTCGAGGTGCGGCTGGACGAGGGTCAGTGGCAGCAGGCCGAGCTGGCCACCGAGGTCAGCCCGCACTCCTGGCGGATGTGGCGGGCCACCGTCGAGGTGTCCCGCGGCGAGCACCGGGTGGAGGTGCGGGCCACCGACCGGACCGGCCGCACCCAGACCGAGCAGTTCGCGCCGCCCGCCCCGGACGGCGCCACCGGCTGGCACTCGGTGCCGTTCTCGGCGTCCTGATCGGCCGAACGGGCCGCGAGTCGGCCGCCGGTGTCTGGATCCACGAGCAGCGCAGGGAGCGAGCGCCGGTGAGCGGCCGAGCGGCGCAGGAGGGAAGACGCCGGATCAAGGCCGCGAGCCGCCCGAGGGTGGAACGAGCGAGGGCAATTGAACGCGAGTCGGCCGCCGGTGTCTGGATCCACGAGCAGCGCAGGGAGCGAGGGCCGGTGAGCGGCTGAGCGGCGCAGGAGGGAGGACGCCGGATCAAGGCCGCGAGCCGCCCGAGCGAGGAACGAGCGAGGGCAATTGAACGCGGTGCGACATCCACTCCAGCGGCGCTCGTCCGGCTCGAGGTGTCATTGGTTATGTGCCCTGGCCGGCGACTTTGTGCATGTGTTCACAAGCGGCTACCGTGTTCACATTCCAGGGGCGAGTTCTGTCGAGGAGTTTCGGCGTGGCGCAGCGTGGCCAACGTGATGGGGTCGGCGGCACACCCCCGGCACCGACCGACGCGGAAGTCACCACGCCCATGCCCGCCGTGACCGACGGCGCCGCCTTCGACGCCGCGGTGCCCGCCGCGCGCGACCGCGCGCGGGCGATCCCCGAGGCCGCGGTCGCCCGGCTCGCGGTGTACCTGCGGGTGCTGTCGGCCATGCAGGAGCAGGGCGCGAGCGCGGTGTCCAGCGAGGAGCTGTCCGCCGCCGCCGGGGTCAACGCGGCCAAGCTGCGCAAGGACCTGTCCTACATCGGCTCGTACGGCACCCGGGGCGTCGGCTACGAGATCGCCGTGCTCATTGATCAAATCGAACGGATCCTCGGCCTCACGCGTGCACATAGTGTGGCTGTCGTGGGGATCGGAAACCTCGGGCACGCGCTCGCCAACTACGGCGGGTTCCCCAGCCGTGGCTTCCCGGTGACGGCGCTGTTCGATGTGGACCCCGACCTGATCGGCGTGCCGGTCGGCGGGCTGCCGGTCAACCACATCGACGACATCGTGCGCGTCTGCCAGGAGCGCGAAGTTTCCATTGGGGTTATTGCCACCCCGCCGGCCGCCGCCCAGGCTGTGTGCGACCGGTTGGTGGAAGGCGGCGTGGAGTGCATTCTGAACTTCGCGCCGGTGGTCCTGCAGGTCCCGGACACCGTCGAGGTTCGCAAGGTCGACCTGGCCGTTGAGCTGCAGATCCTGTCCTTCCACGTGGCTCGCAGGGCGGACGGGGCCGGCCCAGCCCCCGAGGTCAACGGGGTGGCGTCGGCACTCGACCGCGGTGTGGACGGGGTGGTGATCCGCGGATGAGTGTCCTGGCAGTAGGCATATCGCACCGCACGGCCGACCTGCGGGTGCTGGAGCGGGTGACCGTTCCTGCCGAGGAGGCCGGCAAGGTCCTCGACGAGCTGCTGCGCCGCGACGCGGTCACCGAGGCGGTGCTGATCTCGACCTGCAACCGGGTCGAGGTGTACGCGGTCGTGGAGGCGTTCCACGCTGGGCTGGCCGACATCGTCAACGTCCTCGCCCGGCACGCCGGGGTGGACGCCGGCGCGCTCTACGAGCACATCTACGTGCACTACGCCGCGGCCGCCGCCGAGCACCTGTTCACCGTGGCCGCCGGGCTGGACTCGATGGTCGTCGGCGAGTCGCAGATCCTCGGCCAGGTGCGCGCCGCGTACAACGCCGCCCGCGCGGCCGGCACGGTCGGCCGCGCCCTGCACGAGCTGATCCAGCAGGCGCTGCGGGTCGGCAAGCGGGTGCAGGCCGAGACCGGGCTGGACCAGGTCGGCCGGTCGGTGATGTCCGAGGCGCTTGCCGACGCCGACGCCGCGCTCGGCGGGCTTGCCGGCCGGCGCGCGCTGATCGTCGGCGCGGGGGCGATGGGCGGGCTGGCCGCGGCCGCGCTGCGCCGGGCCGGCATCGGTCACGTCGCGATCGCCAACCGGACCGAGGCGAACGGGGCCCGGCTGGCCGCGTCCCTCGCCGAGCAGGGCGTGCCCGCCACCGCGGTGGGCGTCACCGGGCTGCGAGCCGAGATCGACAAGGTGGACGTGCTGGTGTCCTGCACCGGCTCGACCGGCCTGGTGATCACCGACGGCATGGTCGCCGCCCGGCCGGCCGACCGCCCGCTGGTGGTGTGCGACCTGGGGCTGCCGCGCGACGTCGACCCGGCCATCGCCGGGCTGGCCGGCGTGACGCTGGTCGACCTGGCGAGCCTGCAGCGCCGGCTGGACGACTCGGCCGGCGGTCCGGACACCCGCGGGGCCGGCGCGATCGTCGCCGACGAGCTGCGCGCCTACCTGGCGACCCAGCGGTCGGCGGAGGTCACCCCGACGGTCACCGCGCTGCGCAGGCGCGCGGCCGAGGTGGTCGACGCCGAGATGCTGCGGCTGAACTCCAAGCTGCCCGCCCTCGACCGCGAGGTGCGCGAGGAGCTGGCCAGGACCGTGCGCCGGGTGGTGGACAAGCTGCTGCACACGCCGACGGTGCGGGTCAAGGAGCTGGCCTCCGGCCCGGCCGGCGCCAGCTACGCCGACGCGCTGCGCGAGCTGTTCCAGCTCGACCCGGACGTGCCCTCCGTGATCACTCGAGCGTCTCAAGTGGACGGTGAGACTGGGTGAGGGTCATCAGGATCGGCACCAGGGGCAGCGCCCTCGCGCTCGCTCAGACCGGGATCGTTGCCGAGGCGCTGGAACGGACCGGTACGCGTGTCGAGATCGTCACCGTGTCCACGGCCGGCGACCGCTCGTCCGCGCCGATCGCGGAGATCGGCATCGGGGTGTTCACCTCGGCCGTGCGCGACGCCGTGGCCGACGGCACGGTGGACGTCGCCGTGCATTCCTACAAGGACCTGCCGACCGCGCCGGATCCCCGGGTGTCGCTGGCCGCCGTGCCGCCGCGGGCCGACCCGCGGGACGCGCTGGTGGCCAGGGACGGGCTGACGCTGGGCGAGCTGCCGGCCGGGTCGCGGGTGGGCACCGGCTCGCCGCGCCGCGCCGCCCAGCTCGAGGCGCTCGGGCTGGGGTTGGAGATCGTGCCGATCCGGGGCAACGTGGACACCCGGATCCGCAAGGTCACCGAGGGCGAGCTGGACGCCGTCGTGCTGGCGAGGGCCGGGCTGGACCGGATCGGCCGGCTGGACGTGCAGACCGAGGCGCTGGACCCGATCCAGATGCTGCCGGCCCCCGCCCAGGGCGCGCTGGCCGTGGAGTGCCGGGTCGACGACGTGGACACCGAGCACCTGCTCCGGTCCACTTTGGACGACGAGGCGACCAGGGCGGCGGTCACCGCGGAGCGCACCATGCTGGCCGCGCTGGAGGCCGGCTGCAGCGCGCCGGTTGGAGCTTTGGCCGAAGTGGTGGAGGATCTGGCTGGAGACGGAACGGTGGTGTACCGGCTGTCCCTGCGCGGGGTCGCCGCCGCCGGCTACGGAGCGGGTCAGGCCGTCGAGTTGGTCCGTGCGTCGGCCGTCGGTGACCTGACCGGGGCGGAGCGGCTCGGCCGATCGCTGGCCGCCGAGTTGCTCGAGCTCGGGGCCGGCGTGCTGTCCGGCCCGGAGTCATGAAGAGGTAGAGGCTTATGCAAAGGAGTGGCGGCAGCCATGGTGACCACCGAGCGCGCCGGTGCCGAAAGGACTGCGTCGCGCAGAATCGCATAAGGCTCGTAGTTGATAGGAAGTGGCTTGATGACCACCCGTGTACGTAAGAGCCCTGGGCGCGTCGCGTTCGTCGGCTCCGGCCCCGGTGACGCCGCGCTGCTCACCGTGCGGGCCGCCGGCCTGCTCGAGCGCGCCGAGCTCGTGGTGACCGACCCGGACGTGCCGGCCGGCGTGCTGGCCACCGCCGCGGCCGACGCCGAGGTGCGCCCGGCCGTCGGCGAGCCGGCCGACGTGGCCAAGGACCTGGTGAACGAGGCCAAGGCGGGCCGGCTCGTGGTCCGCCTCGTGGCCGGGGACCCGCTCACCCACTCCGGGATCGTGGCCGAGGCGCAGGCCGTGGCGCGGACCAGCGCGACGTTCGAGATCGTCCCCGGGGTGCCGGCCGGCACCGCGGTGCCGGCGTACGCCGGCATCGCGCTCGGCGCCACGCACACCGAGGTCGACGTGCGCGGCGACGTGGACTGGAAGGGCCTGGCCGGAGCGCCCGGCCCGATCGTGCTGAACGCCACCGCGACGCACCTGGCCGAGGCGGCCTCCGCGCTGGTCGAGGCCGGCATGGCGGCGCAGACGCCGGTCGCGGTCACCGCCGACGGCACCGGCGCCGCGCAGCGCACCGTCGACACCACGCTGGCCTCGCTGGCCGCCGACGCCGGCGAGATCACCGGCCCGCTCGTGGTGACCGTGGGCCAGGTGGCGGCGGCGCGGTCGAAGCTGTCCTGGTGGGAGTCGCGCGCGCTGTACGGCTGGCGGGTGCTGGTGCCGCGGACCAAGGACCAGGCCGGCGAGATGAGCGAGCGGTTGCGGCTGCACGGCGCGATCCCGTCGGAGGTGCCGACGATCTCCGTGGAGCCGCCGCGCAGCCCGGCGCAGATGGAGCGCGCGGTCAAGGGGCTTGTCGACGGGCGCTACCAGTGGCTGGTGTTCACCTCCACCAACGCGGTGCGCGCGGTGTGGGAGAAGTTCGCCGAGTTCGGCCTTGACGCGCGGGCGTTCTCCGGCGTGAAGATCGCCTGCGTCGGTGAGGCCACCGCCGACCGGGTGCGCTCGTTCGGGATCATGCCGGAGCTGGTGCCGTCCGGCGAGCAGTCCAGCGAGGGCCTGCTGGAGGAGTTCCCGCCGTACGACGACATCCTCGACCCGGTGGAGCGGGTTCTGTTGCCGCGCGCCGACATCGCCACCGAGACGCTGGCCGCCGGCCTGCGCGAGCGGGGCTGGGAGATCGACGACGTGACCGCGTACCGCACGGTGCGGGCCGCGCCGCCGCCGGCCGAGACCCGAGAGATGATCAAGACCGGCGGGTTCGACGCGGTGTGCTTCACGTCCTCCTCGACCGTGCGCAACCTCGTTGGCATCGCGGGAAAGCCGCACACCCGGACGCTGGTCGCGTGCATCGGCCCGAAGACCGCCGAGACCGCGCGGGAGTTCGGGCTGCGGGTGGACGTCCAGCCCGAGCACGCCAACGTGCCGTCCCTTGTGGACGCTCTGGCCGAGCACGCGGCCCGGCTGCGCGCCGAGGGTGCGCTCCCGCCGCCCCGCAAGACCAAGCGCGCCCGCAGGTAAGCCGTCGTGAGTCTGTTGTGGGGTTATGGCACCACAAAGGACTCACGACACCTCACCGGGAGGTTCGCCATGTTCCCCACCCACCGGCCGCGGAGGCTGCGGCGGACCCCGGCGCTGCGCCGGCTGGTCACCGAGACCACCGTCGCGCCGCACCAGCTCGTGCTTCCCATGTTCGTCAAGGAAGGCGCCACCGAGCCGGTCCCGATCTCGAGCATGCCCGGGGTCGTCCAGCACACCAGGGACAGCCTGCGCAAGGCCGCGCACGAGGCGGTGGCGGCCGGCGTCGGCGGCCTGATGATCTTCGGGGTGCCGGTGAGCAAGGACGCGGTCGGCTCCGGCGGGGTCGACCCCGAGGGCGTGCTCAACGTCGCCCTGCGCGACCTGCGCGGTGACCTCGGCGACGACACCGTGCTGATGTCGGACCTGTGCCTCGACGAGTTCACCGACCACGGCCACTGCGGGGTTGTGGACGCCGACGGCAACGTCGACAACGACGCCACGCTGCGGGTGTACGGCGAGATGGCCGTGGCCCAGGCCGACGCAGGCGCGCACCTGCTCGGCCCGAGCGGGATGATGGACGGCCAGGTCGGCGCGATCCGCGAGGCGCTGGACGCGGCCGGCCACCTCGACACCGGGATCCTGGCCTACTCGGCCAAGTACGCCTCGGCGTTCTACGGCCCGTTCCGCGAGGCCGTCGACTCCTCGCTGACCGGCGACCGCAAGACGTACCAGCAGGATCCGGCCAACGTGCGGGAGGCGCTCCGGGAGGTCCGGCTGGACCTCGACGAGGGCGCGGACATCGTCATGGTCAAGCCGGCGATGAGCTACCTCGACGTGCTCCGCGCGGTCAGCGAGATCTCCGACGTTCCCGTTGCGGCGTACCAGATCTCCGGCGAATACTCGATGATCGAGGCGGCCGCGGCGCATGGCTGGCTGGACCGCCGCCGGGCAATTCTGGAAACCCTCACCTCGATCCGGCGGGCCGGCGCGGACATCGTGCTGACCTACTGGGCAACCGAGGCCGCGGGCTGGTTGCGAGCAGGGTGATTCGTGGAGGTACGGTGCCAAACCGTGACCGTGCCGCCGGAGGAGCCGCCCGACGAGACGCCGCGGAAGAAGGAGCGTCCGGTGATGCCGACCGCCGACGAGGCGGCGGCCGAGGCGCGCCCGGCGGACGAGCGGCCGGTGGCGATGCGGTACGCGATCGTCATGTGGGTGATCGCCGGAGTCGTCGCCGTGGTCAACGGGATCGATCTGCTGCTGAGAAAGCAGCAGCTGGTCGACGCGTGGACCCGGGCCAAGGATCCGGGTGTCACCAACGAGCAGGTGGAGCGGGGCGCGACCACGCTGCTGTGGATGTTCCTGGTGGGCGCGGTGGTCTTCGCCGTGCTGTTCGCGCTGTTCGCCTACAAGGCCCGGGACGGCGTGCGCCGGGCGCGGATCATGCTGACCGTGCTGTGCGTGGTCACGGTGGCGTTCTACGTCACGATCCTGCGGACGCCGTTCGGCCTGCTGACGGCGATGCTCGCCGTGGCCGCCACGGTGTTGCTGTACCTGCCGTCCTCGAACCGGTTCTTTGCGCCGCGTGACCTGCCCATATGACCGAGCGGGCGCTGTTCGCCGAGCCGGGGTCGAGCCGGTGGCCGGTGCTGTGGGGTCCGGCGTTCGCGGCGGCCGGCGCCGGGGTCGAGGCGCTCGGCGGACGCGTGCACACCGTCGCGTGGATCCTGGTGGGGCTCGGTCTCGCCGGCGTCGCCGCGCTGTGGGTCAACGCCCGGCGCCGGCTGCTGTGCGTCCGGGTCACCCCGGATGCGCTCGTCCAGGGTCAGGAAAGCCTTGCGGTGCAACGCATCGCAAGGGTTGACGAGGCCGATCCCCCGGCCGGGGCCCGGGTGCTGGGCGGTGGGTGGACGGTGCCGCGCAGGTTCACCGGCGTCGGCCTGCGGCTCGACGACGGGTCCGCGGTCGTGGCCTGGGCCAGGGACGGCGACGGGCTGCGTGCCGCACTGCGGGATGTCATCTCGGGTTGAATGGATTGCGTGGCTTCCCTCGATCGGCGTCGACCCGTCCGGCCGAAGGCGATCGACACCGCGTTCCTGTTCACCGTCACGGGAACCGTGCTCGGTTCGATCGGGACCGTCCTTACCACACTCGTGGACCGGGCGCGGATGGCCGCCATGGTCCGGGATGCGCTGTCCCGGTCGGGTGAGCCGTACACCGAGGCGGACGTGCTGGCCATGATCGGCCCGTTCCGGATCGCCGGCGCGATCACGATCGCCGCCGGCGCCGGGATGCTGGTGCTGCTTGCGGTCAAGGTGCGCGCCGGCCGCAACTGGGCGCGGCTGCTGCTGGCCGTGCTCGTCCTGGTCGGCGTGTTCGACTTCGCCGGCGCGGTGGCCGCGGAGGGCGCCGCGCTTGTGCTCATCTGGCACCTGGCCGCCGTCGCGTTCGGCGTCGCCGCGGTGGTCTACCTGTTCCGGGCGGAATCCTCGACGTACTTCGCGCGGCGTCGAGAGAGTCGTTGAGTGCGGGCCGTGTGCACGCGGTAGCGTCTTGGCCATGACAACGCCAAGTGACCCGGGCGAGCCTGGCCAACCTGGCCAGCAGCCCTACGAACCGATGCCGGCCGCGCCGGCGGTCAACGAGCAGCAGGAGCTCGCGGGCCCGGCCGTCGCCCGGCCGAAGCCGGTGGACAACTCGTTCGTGCTGTGGCTGATCGGCGCCGGGCTGTACCTCGTGTTCGTCATCCTGGGCACCGCGACCGGATCCACCCGCGAGGGCCTCGAGCGCTCGTTCGGCCGGCCTCCGACGGACGCCGAGGTGAACACCGCCAAGATCTTCGGCCTGGTGATCGGCCTGGCCATGATCGGGCTGTTCGTGCTGTTCGCCTTCATGATGCGGGCCGGGCGGAACTGGGCTCGGATCACGCTCACCGTGCTCGGCGGGATCAGCATCGTGCTCAACCTGTTCGGGATCCGCTCGGCCGGTGCGCTGAACCTGATCATCACGCTGGTGCTGGTCGTGCTGGTCGCGGCGGCCATATACCTGATGTACCGCCCGGAGTCGAACAACTACTTCAGCGCGGGCAGGGTTCGCCAGTGAGTTGCCGTGAAGGGCGCCTTCGTCACGCCACGTTCGATGAAGGCGTCCTTCATCGCATGAGAGGCTGTACGGCGTGAGCGCACCGTCCGTCGCCGAGGAGCCCGAGGCCGATTTCGCCGTCCCGCCCCTGCGCGGCGGGCTGCACCGCCCGGTGCGGGCGCTGGTCGCGCTGGCCGAGCTGATCGGCGCGGCGGTCGCGATCTTGCTGGCGTTCCTGTGCTGGCATCGGGGGGTGACCCCGGTGACCCTGGTGCTCGACGACGGCACCCGGCTCGAGGCCGTGCGCAACCACGGCGGCTGGCTGGCCCTGGGGATCGTGCTGGGCACCGTGGCCGCGCTGCTCGTGCTCGACGCCGGGCGCCAGGTCGTGCTGGCCGTCCGGGCCCGCCCCCGGCGCCCCCGCGCCACGCCGGCCCCCGACGCCGAGCCGGCTGTGCCCAATTCAATGTGAGGGCCGGGCGGGAAGCACTACTCTGCATTGCCGGCAGGCGGTTGCGTGCCACCGATTCCTCGGGCGGGCCTCCGGCCAGCCCTCGGAACCGGTAGGCCCGCACACGCCCAGCTAACTCCCAGGTTCCTCCAAGCCAATCCGCACACCCGCTCGACAGCATGTGCCGCATGCGTCGCAACGGGCGGATTCTCGCGATCAACGGCGTCCTCGTGCTCGCGCTCGCCGCGGCGGGCTGGGGCGCGTACGTGTTCCTCTGGCCGAGCGGCACGAGCAACGCCGCGTCACAGGCCCGCGCCGTCCCGGTCTCCCGGACCACGGTGGTCGAGACCGTGTCCGCGGCGGGAACGGTGGACAGCGCGTACGGCGCCGACGTGAACTTCGGCACCGCCGGCACGGTCGCCTCGATCGACGTCAAGGTGGGCGACGCGGTCGCGGCCGGGCAGCAACTGGCCACACTGGACTCCGCGGAGGCCAAGGCGAAGGTCAAGGCCGCACAGTCCAGTTTGGACGCCGCGGAGGAGGACCTGGCCGACTTCGACGACTCCACCGATACGCCGGCCGGCTCCGGCGGTCAGACGCAGACCGAGACCTCGTTGCGGGCCAAGGTCGACCAGGCGGAGCTGACGCTGCAGCAGGCCAAGGACGACCTGGCGGCCACCGTGCTCACCGCGCCGGGCGCCGGGACGGTCACCGCGGTCAACGGCGGGGTCGGGCAGCGGGTCGGCGGCTCGACCGGGGCGTCCGGGTCGGATACCTCGAGCGGCGCCGACGCCTTCATCGTGCTCACCGACCTGACCAACCTGCTGGTGAAGGCGAAGCTCGCGGAGATCGACGTCAGCAAGGTCAAGGCCGGGCAGGAGGCCACGGTCACCGTCAACGCCCTGCCGGACTCCCCGATCCGGGCCACGGTCGGCGCGGTCGACCTGACCCCGACCACCACCAACAACATCGTCCAGTTCGGTGTCTCCCTGACGATGGCGCAACCGCCCGCCGGGTTGCGGCCGGGGCAGTCGGCCAGTGTGGCGATCACCGTGGCGAAGGCCGAGGACGCGCTCGCGGTGCCGTCGGCCGCGCTGCGCACCGCGGGCGGCCAGAGCACCGTGACCGTGCTCAGCGGCGGCCGGGAGGAGACCCGGCCGGTACAGGTCGGCGTGCGCAGCGAGGCCCTTGCGCAGATCACGTCGGGTCTGGCCGAGGGCGAGGAGGTCGTGCTGAGCGTGCCGAGCACGACGTCCGGCGGCTCGGGCGGGTTGACCGGGCGGCAGGGCGGTGGCGGTGGCGGCGTGGCGCCCGGCGGCGGTGGCGTCCTGATCCCGGGGGGTGGCGGCCGATGAGACCGGTCATCGAGGTCGCCGGACTGCGCAAGACCTACGGCTCCGGCCCGACCGCGGTGCACGCCCTGCGCGGGCTCGATCTGACCGTGTCGACCGGTGACTACCTGGCGATCATGGGCGCGTCCGGTTCGGGGAAGTCCACGCTGCTGAACCTGATCGGCTGCCTCGACGTGCCCACCGAGGGACGCTACCGGCTGGACGGGATCGACGTCGGCTCGCTCAACGAGCGGCAGCTCTCCCTGCTGCGCAACCGGAAGATCGGGTTCGTCTTCCAGTCCTACAACCTGGTACCGCGGACCACCGCGCTGTCCAATGTGGAGCTTCCGCTGGTGTACGCGGGGGTCGGCCGGCGGGAGCGCAGGGAGCGCGCGCTGGCCGCGCTGGAGCTGGTCGGGCTGACCGACCGGGCCGGCCACCGGCCGACCGAGCTGTCCGGCGGTCAGCAGCAACGGGTCGCGGTCGCCCGCGCCCTGGTCAACTCGCCGGCGATCGTGCTGGCCGACGAGCCGACCGGAAACCTCGACAGCGCAAGCACATCCGACATGCTGGCGGTGTTCGACCGGCTCAACGCGCTCGGCCGCACGATCGTGGTGATCACCCACGAGGACGAGGTGACCCGGCATGCCGCGCGGGTCGTCCGGGTCAGCGACGGCCGGATCGTGTCCGACACGTACAGCGCGTGGGCGGTGCGATGACGCTCACGCGAGCGGAGCGAGCAAATGGCCACTGAGATCCTTCGATTTGCTCTTCGCGGCCTTGCCGCCAACAAGCTGCGCTCCGCGCTGACCACGCTCGGCATCACGATCGGCGTCGGCGCGGTGATCCTGCTGCTCGCCGTGGGCAGCGGGGCGTCGGCCGCCGTCGAGCGGAGCATCGCCGGCCTCGGCACCAACGTGCTCACGGTCACCCGCCTTGCCGGGCCCGGCAACGCGGGCAACACCGCACGGCCGCTGACCGTCGAGGACGCCAAGGCCCTCGTCGATCCGGTGGGCGCCCCCGACGTCCTCGCCGCGTCGCCGGTCGTCACGACCTCGGTCACCGCGGTCAACGCCGACGCCACGCACACCATCCCCCAGTTCACCGGCACCTACCCGACCTTCTTCGAGACCACCAACAGCCCGGTGTCGGCCGGCGCGCCGTTCACCGAGGACGACGTCACCAAGGCCCGCCGGGTCGTGGTGCTCGGTGCCACCGCCGCCGAGCAGCTGTTCGGCGCCGCCGACCCGATCGGGCAGCCGGTTCTGGTCAACAGCATCCAGTTCACCGTCGTCGGCGTGCTCGCCCCCAAGGGCGCCACCGGTTTGCAGAACGCCGACGACAGCGCCGTCGCCCCGCTGACCGCGGTGCAGAACTCGGTCACCGGCTACGGGCAGCTCAACCAGATCGTGGTCCAGGCCAGGTCGGCCGACGCGATCTCCGCGGCGCAGGCCGAGATCACCGCGATCCTCGACGCGCGGCACCGGATCGCCGCCGGGGCGCTGCCCGATTACCGGATCCTCAACCCGTCCCAGCTGCTGGCCGCCCGCACCGAGACCACCCAGACGTTCACCGTCCTGCTCGCCGCCGTGGCCGCGATCTCCTTGCTGGTCGGCGGAATCGGCGTCACCAACATCATGCTCGTCACCGTCACCGAACGGATCCGCGAGATCGGCATCCGGAAGGCCATCGGCGCCACCCGCTCGGCCATCCTCGGCCAGTTCCTTGCCGAGGCAACACTTCTGAGCCTCTTCGGCGGCCTGCTCGGCGTCGCCGTCGGGGTGATCGGCAGCCAGTTCCGGGTGGTCGGCATCGCCCCGGTCGTGGTACCCGCCTCGATCCCCCTTGCCTTCGGCGTGTCCGCGTTGATCGGCCTGTTCTTCGGCAGCTACCCGGCCAGCCGCGCCGCGGCCATGCGCCCCATCGAAGCCCTCCGCCACGAGTGAGGAGAACCCCATGTCCGACCTGCCGCCACCCGTCCAGCCCGTCCCGCCAGCCGAGCCCGGCCAACCCGACCTGGCGGCCGAGCTGCGGAAGGCGAAGCGTCCGGTCAACAAGCTCACCATGGGCCTGGCCGGCGCCGTCCTGATCGGCGGCGCGTTCTTCGGCGGCATCGCCACCCACGCCGCCGTCGCCGACGAGCCCCAGCCCACCGCGAACCCCAACCGCCCCGGCCTCGGCCGGTTCGGCGGCCAGGGCGGCAACGGTCAGGGCCAGCTTGCCCGTGGCACCGCCGGGACCATCGACCGCATCGAGGGTTCCACGATCTACGTCAAGACCCCGGACGGCCGCGAGGTCAAGGTGTCCACTTCGGACTCCACCCAGGTGCGGATCAGCCAGGAGGGCAAGCTGTCCGACCTCGAGAAGGGCGACACGATCATCGTTCAGGGTCAGGCCGGCGGTGACGGCACCGTCACCGCCGACCAGATCAACGAGCAGCCCCTGCGGACCACCGGATGATTGCTACACCGGCGGCGCGACCGTCCTGGCCCAGTTGATCATTGCCCAGTACATCGCCGGGGCGTTGGTGTGGAGATAGGAATGCCCGCCGCCGGACACCGTCACCGCGTCCACCTTCGGCGAGCCGGTGAAATACGGCCTCTCAAGGGCGAGCACATTGGCTTTGGTGCAGGTCAGCCCGTCCGGCGGACCGCAGGCGAGGTTGTCGAACTCGCCAAGGGTGATCAGCACGGGCACGCGAATCCGCTGGGTCGGCGATTGCGCGGGCGGCATGAGGGTCAGTCCGACGGACTCGTTCACCTCCGCTTCGGTGAGCGTGCCGGTCGTGGCCTCGTCCTGAGCGATCACGGCCGGATCGGCCATGCTCGTCCGGTAGAAAAGATCATCCTTTTTGCCCGGGATCGTCGTGAAGTACCCGGGGGGACTCGCCGGCTGCACGCTGTTCTTGATCAGGTCCAACCAGGACTGCTTGAGGTAGTGGACATCGGCGGCGAAGATGTAGGCGTTGATATCGTTGTACCGGCCGCCGTAGTCCCACCCGTGTATCGCGCCCATGCTGTGGCCGACCCACACGACCTTCTGGAAGGCAATGCCGCCAACGGTTCCGGCGCGCAGCGCCGTTACCACACCGTGCAGCGCCGTGGTGCCGGCCGAGATGGTGACCTGGTCGGCCGGCGGATGGCTGCTCGCGCCGTGGCCGATCCGGTCGACGGCCAGGGTGGCGTATCCGGCTTCGACCGCGGGACTGACATAGGAATACACGTCCGGGTTCTGCTGCCAGTCCCACATGCCGCGCTTGTAGGTCGCGCCGTGGACGAGAAGTTGTACGACGCGGGGGGTTTGCCAGTCCGGGCGGCACAGTTGCCCGACGATATTGAGATCCGGCGGTCCGGTGCCGACACTCGACACGGGAATGTTCACCGTCGAACAAATCCTGGCGGTGGTGGTGGCATTGGCCGGCACGACGCACAGGGCGGCGAGAACCGGCGCAACACAAAGGACGGCTAATCGTCTCAATCGGTTCAGTCTGACCATGGTTGCGGGACGCTACCGGTGGCACGTCGCGGGATGGCAAGTATTTGGCTACGGGTTGGTGGCGCGGTGCAGGGCGACCGCGCCGAAGGTGAGGGCCAGCCATTCCACGTCGCGCCAGCCCGCCTCGGCGATCAGCTTGGCGAGCGTGCGCTGGTCGTGCCAGTCGCGCATGGACTCGGCGAGGTAGCGGTATGCGGCCGGGTTGGACGAGAACGGGCGGGTGATCAGCGGCAGCACGCGCAGCACGGTGTTGTGGTAGAGCCACCGGATCGGGCGCAGGCGCGGTTGGGAAACCTCGCACACGACGAGCCGCCCGCCGCTGCGCACCACGCGGGCCATCTCGCGCAGCGCGGCGACCGTGTCGTTCATGTTGCGCAGGCCGAAGGAGACCGTCACCGCGTCGAACGCGCCGTCGTGGAACGGCAGGTGGAACGCGTCGGCCGCGACCTTGGGAACGTCGCGGTGGGCGCCGCCGCGCAGCATGCCGAGCGAGAAGTCGGCGGCGACGCACCAGGCGCCGGATCGGGCGTACTCGACGGTGGACACCGCGGTGCCCGCGGCGAGGTCGAGCACCTTCTCGCCGGGTCCCGCGTCGAGCACCTGGCGGGTGACCTCGCGCCACCGGCGGTCGAACCCGAGCGTCATCACCGAGTTCGTCCGGTCGTAGCCCTTGGCCACGCGATCGAACATCGAGGCGATGTCGTGCGGGTCCTTGTCCAAGCCGGCGCGGGACATGGGCGCAGCCTATCGGTGCACGTCCAGCATCCCGCGCACGGACTCGGACCAGTCGAACTCCTCCGCCCTGGCCCTGGCCGCGGCCCGGCGGTCGGGCTCGGGCACGGACAGCAGCCGCCGCGCGGCCCCGCCGCACGATCTCGCGCAGCGCCGACGACGCGGACGCCGCCACGGGCGTGCCGGACGCCGGCGCCTCAAGCGCCGCGAGCCCGAACGTCTCATGTGGACCGGGCACCGGCGACACGTCGGCGGTGGCCGGCAGCCGGCCACGTCGGCCCTGGTGCCGACGAAGCCGAGGAACGTCACGGGCAGGCCGGCGGCGCGGCGCCGCCATCCGCGGCCCGTCCCCGGCCACCACGAGCCGCACCCGGTCGCCGGCCGCGTGCGGCTCGGTGGCGGTGTCGACGCCGCGCTCGGCATGCTTCTCCGGGAGCAGACGTCCACAATGGACTAAAGCCGAGCCGTCCGGCCGCCCACAGGCCGCCGGCGCCCAGCACGAACGGTGCGGCCAGGTGCACCACGCCCGGCGCGAACTCGGCCAACGCGGTGTGCATCTTCGGGGTGGGCACGCCGGTCGGCAGTGAGGTGATCACCGGTAGATCGACGGCCCTGACGATGGCGACGCGCACGCCCCGACCATGGCATCGCGCCGGGTGCCGCAAAAGCCCTGTTCGCAAGCGTTGGCTGAGCGCTACGCTGCAGGTCATCTGCCGGTCGGGCAACGGACATCAGCCGGGCTCACGCTAGGTCGGCATGACGCTCTTGTCCTCCCGCCCGCGCGGACCGGTCGAGCCCGGCCTGCTGTCCAGGGCGCTCGAGGTCGCCGGCCGGCTCGCCAACGACGCCACCGAGGTGATCACCGCGACCGCCGGCCGTGGGGCCCGGCCGGGGGTCAAGGACTCGCCGTTCGACTGGGTCACCGACACCGACCGCACGCTGGAGCGGCACACTCGCCGGGTGCTCACCGCCGAGTTTCCCGGCATTCCCGTCGTGGGCGAGGAGTTCGGCGCCGACCACGGCGCCGAGGACGCCGAGTACCGCTGGGTGGTCGATCCGGTCGACGGCACCGCCAACTACGTCGCCGGAGTCCCCTGGTGCGCCTACAGCCTCGCCCTCGTCGACGCCGCCGGCCCGGTCGTCGGCGTGGTCGCCGATCCCTACCGCGGCCAGATCTACGCCGCGGCCCGCGGCCGGGGCGCCCGCGCCAACGGCGTCCGCGTCGCGCTGACCGACCGGACCTCGTGCGCCGGGGCCATCGTGTGCACCGAGCTCACCCGCACCGGCCCCTGGCCCGGCCTCGGCCACTTCATCGAGCGCGCCGCCGCGGCGCACGCCGGGGTGCGGGTGCTGGGTTCGGCCGCCCTGGCCATCGCCCAGGTGGCGTTGGGCCACGCCGCAGCCGCCGTTCTGCACAGCTACCACGAGTGGGACGTCGCCGGCTCCGTCGCCCTCGCCATCGAAACCGGCGCCGTGGTCCTCGACCGGCACGGCGAGGACTCCGCGCTACCCGTCGACGGCCTCCTGGTCGCCGCCCCCGGCGTCGCCGACGAGGTGCTCACCTGGTGGCAGGACACCGCGCACCGCTGATCATTGCTGGAATGCCCGGTACAGCTCGGAGATCGGGATCAGGTCGGTCACGAACCCGAACCGGCCCGCGCGCATCTGCCGCGCTCCATCCATAAAGGACTTCAGGGCGAGCCGGGAGAGCGCGCCGCCGATGCTCACCCGGCGCACCCCGATCTCGGCCAGCTGCTCCAGCGTGATCGACGGATCGGCGAAGCCCATCACGACGTTGACCGGCTTGCCCACCGCCGAGACCACCGTGCGCATCTCGTCCAGGGTACGAAGTCCCGGTGCGTACAGCACGTCGGCCCCGGCCTCCTCGAACGCCTGCAGGCGCCGGATCGTGTCGCCCAGATCGCCGACGCCGTACAGCAGGTTCTCCGCCCGTGCGGTGAGCACGAAGGGAACGGGCAGCGCGCGGGCCGTCTCCACCGCCGCGCGCACCCGGTCGACCGACAGCCCGAAGTCGTAGATCGGCGCGCCGCGGTCAGCCGTACAGTCCTCAATGGACGCGCCGACGGCGCCAGCCGTGTAGGCCAGCTCGATCATCTTCGCCGCGTCGGCAGGGTCGTCGGCGAAGCCGTTCTCCAGATCGGCGTTGACCGGCAGCGGGGTCGCGTCGTTGATGGCCCGGCAGTTGTCCAGGATCTCCTGACGGCTGGCGCGGGTGCGGCCGACCAGGTTGGCCACGCCCAGGCTCGTGGTCGCCAAGGCGTCGAAGCCGAGGCCGGCCAGCAGCCGGGCCGTTCCGGCGTCCCAGGGATTCGGAAGCAGGAAGGGCTCCGGTCGTTCGTGCAGGGCGCGGAAACGCGCGGCTTTCGTTGCCTGGTCGGTCATCGGACGGATCCTCCCGGTACGGCGCACCTGATGGGCTCAACTGTGCCGGGCCGGTATCCATCATGCAAATGCATAGTACTTCTAGCTACCATCAGGAATACTGATGACATGACGCTCGACGAGATCGAGGCCTTCGTCTGCATCGCCGAGGTGGGCGGATTCACCGAGGCGTCGCGGCGGCTGCACCGTTCCCAGCCCGCGATCAGCCGGCGGATACACGAGTTGGAGCACTCCCTCGACGCGGTGCTGTTCGAGCGGGTCGGGCGCCGGGTGGCGCTCACCGATGCGGGACGCGCCCTGCTTCCGCACGGGGAGGCCGCGCTCGCCGCGATCCGCGACGGTGAGCGGGCCGTCCGGGACCGGGCCGGCCAGACCCGCGGCCTGACCCTCCGCCTGGCCATCGTCGGAACACTGGCCGATTCCCATATCGTCGACGCGCTGCGCGCGTTCACGTCCCGGTTCACCGAGGTCTCGGTGGATCTGCGCACCGCGACCAGCCGCGAGGTGAGCGCGCTCGTTCGCAGCGGCGAGGCCGATCTCGGCCTGCGCTACCACCCCGATCCCGATCCCAAGCTGGAGACGATCCCGATCGGCGAGGAGAAGCTCTACGTCGTGGTGCCGGCCGCGCACCGGATCAGCGCCCACCGACTGCCGGACCTGCGCCCGCTGCAGGACGAGAAGTGGCTCGGCTTCCCGGCCGAGCCCGGCCGGGAGGGCTCCTTCCGTAACCTCCTCGAACGCCAACTGACCGGATCCGGCATCGCGAATCCCTCGATCACCACCGTCGACAGCCTCACCGCCCAGAAACGACTCGTCGAGGCCGGACTCGGCGTCGCCCTCATGCCGGTCAGCAGCATTCGCGAGGAGCTGCGCCTCGGCAGCCTGCGCATCATCGAGGTGCCCAGCATGAATGCCCGCATCCCGGTCGTCGCCGTCCGCCGCGTCACCGGCTACCAAACCCAAGCGGCGGCTGACTTTCTGAAAATCCTGGCCGACCACATCCCGGCGCTCTACCATCGGACAAATGGCACGGCGTCGGGCGAAAAACCGCCGCGGGCGGGATCGCGCACCAAGGGACGTCGTTGAACGAGGGTTTCTGCGGCGTTATGCCACGCAGATCGGAATCGTGCTGTCCGTGCTGGCCCTCGTCGCGGGCGCCATCGCACTGTGGCCAGCATTTGTCAGCAATCGGGTACTCCAGAATCCGATCTTGCAGGTGGCCGGGCTCACCATTACCACGAAGAAGGATGTCGAGGCGACCGGTCACGGCCTTCCCGGCGAAGGGACGGACAAGTACAACACTACGGTTCCGGCCGTCTCGATGGCGCTGCGAAACTCGGGCGAGGAGCCTGCTCTGATCAACCGGGTCCGGCTGAGCATCGATCGGGTGTGGATATTCAACGGCTGCTCGGGGGGCGGTCCCGGGTACGCGACGATCGCATATGACTTCGTGCTCCCGGGTGATCTCGACACCGCTGGCAAGCCGGTCGTCCTCGAGAAACAGATCCAGTTCAAGGTGGACGGAAAATCTCTCGACTTCCTTGCGATCACCGCCGGCCCGGAAGCCATTGGCGAAGCGCAGTGGCCGTTGATCCTTGCGGGCGCCGTGGAGTTGGTGCAGGACAACGGGGAATCGATCAGGACCGAGCCGTTCGTGCTCATGGACGGCGAGATCGATTGGATCGTCGAGGACGCGGCTTACCACGTGAACAACGATCCGGACGGCGGGTTCTACGACCCGGAATGTGTCGGCGAGAACATGCGCATGCTCGAGGAGGCCCTCGCGGCGCCGGGACAGAAATCGCCGGTCATTAGCGAGTTCCACGACCGGCTGGCACGGTTGGGATTCCGGGCGACCGGCGGGTCACCGACCAGCACGACGAATTCGGTGCCGGGCGACGAGGCGTCCGATACCTGGATCGCGCTGCTGGCCTCGCTGCCGCGGTCCACCTCGGCCGCCGACGTGGAGCGGAACCGGGCCACAATCGCGGCGGAGACCGGGCTCGACGTGCGTGTGCTGGACAGCTCGGACTTCGCCTCCTTAACCCCCGGATACTGGGTCATCTACCACCCGGGTCACTTCGCGGACGGCCACCGGGCGCTCGACAAGTGCCGCGAGATCGGCCGCACGTCGGACCAGTCGTGCGCCGGGCGTTACCTGAGCCACGTCGAGCAACACCGCAACCTGGTGTGCCGGTTCGCCGATCGCCCCGACGCGGCGCACTGCTCGCGCCCTTAGGCGTCGTAGTCGACGGTGACCTGGGCGGTGAGCGGAAGCCCCTGGCAGGTGAGGACGAAGCCCTCGGCCAGCTCGCGCGGCTCGAGGGCGTAGTTGCGGCGCATCTCCACGGTGCCGTCGACCACCTTGGCGCGGCAGGTGCCGCATACGCCGCCCTTGCAGGCGAACGGCAAGTCGGAGCGGACGCGCTGGGCGGCGTCGAGGATCGGGGTGTCGGCGGGCAGGGTGAGGGTGGTCCGCTTGCCGTCCAGGATGACCGTCACCTCCGCGGTCGGTCCGTCTACTTCGGACTCGTCGACCCGCTTGGGCGGCGGGGGCGGCTCGTCGACGTAGAAAAGCTCGCGGTGGATGCGCTCGGCGGAGACGCCGCGGCCGGTGAGCACCCGCTCGGCGTCCTGGACCAGACCGTACGGACCGCACAGCCACCAGTGGTCCACATCGGACGCCGGGACGATGGTGTCGAGCAGGGTGCCGAGGCGGTCGGCGTCGAGCCGCCCGGAGAACAGCTCGACGTCGCGTGGCTCGCGGGACAGGACGTGCACCAGCTGCAGGCGGTCCGGGTAGCGGTCCTTGAGATCGGCCAGCTCCTCGGCGAACATCACGGTGTCGGTGCGGCGGTTGCCGTACAGCAGGGTGACCTTGCTGTCCGAATCGGACTCGAGCACGGTGCTCACGATGGACAGCACCGGAGTGATCCCGGACCCGGCGGCGATCAGGCAGTGGTGGGCGGGCCCGTCCAGGGGTGGGGTGAACTTTCCCAGCGGTGGCAGCACTTCCAGCGTGTCACCCGGCGCGAGCGAGTCGACGAGGGGGGCGGAGAACAGGCCGCCCTCGACGCGGCGCACGCCGATTCGCGGGGCGCGTCCCGCCGCGGCGCAGATGGAGTACGACCGGCGTTCCTCGACGCCCTCGACATCCTGGCGCAGGGTCAGGTACTGCCCGGCGCGGAAGACGAACACGTCGGCGAGCTCGGGCGGCACGTCCAGGGTGATCGCGACGGCATCGTCGCACAGCCGCTCCACCTTGGCCACCCGCAAGCGGTGAAACGCCGGCCTGGCCACGATCAGTGCTCCTTCATGTGCTCGAACGGCTCGCGGCAGTCCTCGCAGCGGCGCAGCGCCTTGCAGGCGGTGGAGGAGAACCGGGACAGCTCGCGCGTGCGCGGCGAGCCGCAGCGCGGGCACGGCACCCGGGCGGCCGGCGGGGTCAGGGTGAGCGGCACCGGCCCCGGCCGCCTCGGCCCGACCCGGTCCGGCGGGGCGATCCCGTGCTCGGCGAGCTTGCGGCGACCCTCGGCGCTGATCCAGTCGGTGGTCCAGGCGGGGCGCAGCACCGTGCGCACCTCGACGTCCGGGTAGCCGGCCTCGATCAGCCGCGCCCGCAGGTCCGCGCGCATCTCGTCCAGCGCGGGGCAGCCCGAGTAGGTCGGCGTGATCGTCACGACCACGCGCCCGTCCCCGGCCACCAGGACGTCGCGCAGCACCCCGAGGTCGGCCAGCGTCAGCATGGGCAGCTCGGGGTCGGGCACCTCCTCGGCGACCCGGCGCACGGCGAGCGGGGCGGCGGTCACCAGGTGGCCCCCGGGAGCGAGCGGGCCAGGTGCTGCAGCTCGGCGAGCAGGAAGCCCATCGCCTCGGTGTGGACGCCGTCTCGGCCGGCGCGGCCGGCGACCGGAGCCATGCCGGGGACGTCCGGACGGTCGAGGTCGGCGGCGGACAGGACCTCGTCGAGCACACCGTCTACTTCGGACCTCAGGGTGGCCGGGTCGACGGCGACGCCGGCGGCGGCGAGGCGGAGCTCGATGTCGTGCGGGGTGAAGAGCTCCTCGACGAGGGGCCAGACGGTGCGCAGGCCGGTGATCATGCGGTCGCGGGAGTAGTCGGTGCCGCCGGCCAGGCGCAGGGTCCACTGGGCGGCGTGGTCGCGGTGGTACGCCAGCTCCTTGACGCCCTTGGCGGCGACCGCGGCGAGGACCGGGTCGCGGGAGGTGCCGAGGCGGTCGAGGAGGGCAAGGCGCCAGGAGGAGAAGACCAGCAGGCGGGCGATCGTGGTGGCGAAGTCGCCGCCGGGGCCGGGGCCGCAGTCGAGCTCGACCAGGCGCACGTTGCGGAACTCGGGCTCGTCGCGGAGGTAGGCGAGGGCGTCCTCGTCGCGGCCGGCACCCTCGACCTCGCCGGCCCGGGTGAGCAGCATCCTGGCCTGGCCCAACAGGTCCAGCGCGATGTTGGCCAGGGCGACGTCCTCCTCGAGCTCGGGGGCCCTTGAGCACCACTCGGCGAGGCGCTGGGACAGGATCAGCGCGTCGTCGCCGAGCATGAGGCAGTACGCGGTCAGGTCGGCACGGTCCACACCGGACGGAATCGTACGATCCACTCCGGACAGCGGGTCGTCGAAGCCGGTGCCGAACGCCCAGTGTCGCTCGTCGTTCGACTCGGTGATGGCCTCGTAGGCGTTGTCGAAGCTCACGCCGTCCCCTCGCAGGCTCGGTGACGCCGCTCGCGGGCGCCCTGTGTCGATGATTCGCTCGCCAGCTCGCTCATAGATGCGGCACGTCCTCGGGGATGGCGTAGAACGTGGGGTGGCGGTACACCTTGTCGCCGCTGGGAGCGAAGAACGGGTCCTTCTCGTCCGGGCTGGACGCGGTGATGGCGGCGGCCGGGACGACCCAGATGCTCACGCCCTCGTTGCGTCGGGTGTAGAGGTCGCGGGCGTTGCGCAGCGCCATCTCCGGGTCGGGGGCGTGCAGCGAGCCGACGTGCACGTGGTTGAGGCCGCGCTTGCTGCGGACGAACACCTCGTACAGCGGCCAGGACGAGCGGGTCATGCCACACCCTCCGAAGTAGACTGACGAGCCGCGTAGGCGGCGGCCGCCTCGCGAACCCACGCGCCGGTGTCGTGCGCGGCCTTGCGGTGCGCGATGCGCTGGGCGTTGCACGGGCCGTGGCCGCCGACCACCTGCCAGAACTCGTCCCAGTCGATCTCGCCGAAGTCGTAGTGGCCGCGCTCGGGGTTCCAGGCGATCTCCGGATCGGGCAGCGTGACGCCGAGCTTCTCGGCCTGCGGCACGGTCATGTCCACGAAGCGCTGGCGCAGCTCGTCGTTGGTGTGCCGCTTGATCCGCCAGGCCATGGACTGCTCGGTGTTGGCCGATGCCTTGTCGGGTGGGCCGAACATCATCAGCGACGGCCACCACCACCGGTTGGTCGCGTCCTGCACCATGCGGCGCTGCGCCTCGGTGCCGCGCATCATGGTCATCAGCAGCTCGTAGCCCTGGCGCTGGTGGAACGACTCCTCCTTGCAGATCCTGATCATCGCGCGGGCGTAGGGGCCGTAGGAGGTGCGGCACAGCGGCACCTGGTTGCAGATCGCCGCGCCGTCCACCAGCCAGCCGATCACGCCGACGTCGGCGAAGGTGAGCGTGGGGTAGTTGAAGATCGAGGAGTACTTCTGCCGGCCCTCGATCAGCCTGGTCGTCAGGTCCTCGCGGTCCGCGCCGAGGGTCTCGGTGGCCGCGTACAGGTACAGCCCGTGACCGGCCTCGTCCTGCACCTTGGCGAGCAGGATGGCCTTGCGGCGCAGCGAGGGCGCGCGGCTGATCCAGTTGCCCTCCGGCTGCATGCCGATGATCTCCGAGTGGGCGTGCTGGGCGATCTGCCGGATCAGCGTCCTGCGGTACGCCTCCGGCATCCAGTCCCGCGGCTCGATGCGCTGCTCGGCGGCCACCACCCGCTCGAACTCGCGCTCCAGGTCCTCTTCCACACCACTGATGTTACACCTGAGCGCTGGAATCGCGGTCGAGTGTTACACACCGTCCGGCCTGCGGCGCAGCCACCACACCACGGGCAGCAGCACGGCCCAGGCCAGGAGCACCGTGGTGCCGACGGGCAGCAGCATGAGCAGGGTGCCGCGGCCGGCCACCCGGACCAGCTCGGGGTTGCGCAGGTCGTACTCGACCTGCACGGTCTGCCCCTCCTCGAGCGCCTCCGGGTAGAGCACGCCGACCGACGGGATGTGCTCGGCGCCGTCCGGCGTCTGGAACCGGACCAGGGTTCGCTGGAAGGACACCGACACGACCTCGGCGTTGGCCCGGCCGGTGTGCCCGTCGATCTTGGCGTCCTCGGTCCACCCGGCGATGATCAGCAGCAGCCCCAGCCCGGTGAGCAACCCGCCGAGCGCGAGCACGACCCGGACCGCGATCCGCCGCACCCGCACCTGGGTCACCGCCACTCCGGTGAGCCTAATGCGACGAAGGCCGCCTTCGTCGCGCTGGGCGTGACGAGGGCGGCCTTCATCGCATTCGCGGCTCAGTGGTGCGTAGCCGCGAGCACCTCGTGCGTCTCCTTGATCTTCCGGTAGGACTTCGGCTCGGCGGTGGCCGCCGCGGCCACCCGAGCGGTGGCGCCCACGACCTCGTTCGGACCGGTGGCGGGCTTGCCAGGGGTGAACACCCAGGTCTCGAACAGCTCGTCGAGCTGCTGCCCGGAGATCTTCTCCGACAGCGCGACCAGGTCGGCGGTCGTGACGTTGCCGAACAGGTTCTCGGCCGTCCAGGCCCGCACGATCTCGAAGAACGCGTCGTCGCCCACGGCGGTCCGCAGCGCCTGCAGGGTCATGCCGCCGCGGTCGTAGACCGAGTCGTGGAACTGGTTCTCCGGGCCGGGATCGGCCGGGACGACCTGCCAGAACTCGTCGTCTGCCGGGATCGAGTCGTAGGTGAACTGGGCGAGCTCGGCGGGCGTGCCCTCGCCGAGGTACTCCGACCACAGGTACTCCGCGTACGTCGCGAAGCCCTCGTTGAGCCAGATGTCGGTCCAGCCCTGCACACCGATCACGTCGCCGTACCACTGGTGCGCCATCTCGTGCGCGACGACGTAGGTGTTGGATCCACGGCGGAAGAACAGGCCGTCGTACACCGGCCTGGTCTGGGTCTCCAGCGCGAAGCCAAGCTCGCCGTTGTTGGTGACGACGCCGCCCTGCGCCTCGACCGGGTACGGCCCGAAGATCGTCTCCTCGAACTCGACGACCTCCGGGGTGCGCTCCACGCTCGCCCGCGCCGGCTCGAGGTTCGCCCCGAGATCGTTGGCGTACGCGGTGATGAACGGCTGGCCGTTCGGCGCGGTCTGGAACCTCAAGTCGTCGTACTGGCCGACGACGAAGAACGTGTTGTACGTGTTCTGCGGCTTGGCGCTGCGCCAGTTCCACCGTACCCAGCCGTTGATCTGCTGCTGCCGGCTGATCAGCACGCCGTTGGACAGCACCTCGAGCCCCTCGGGCGCCGCGACCGACACGTCGAAGGTGGCGGTGTCCAGCGGGTGGTTGTTGCTCGGGTACCACCACGTCGCGATGTGCGGCTGGTCCACCGCGATCGCCCCGGTCGCGGTCCGCTTCCAGGCCTGGTACCCGTAGAGCGTGTAGTCGGGGTTGGACGGAACGTCGCTGTACCGCACCACGATCGTCAGGTTCTGCCCCCGCCGCAGCGTCTGCGTCGGCGTGACCGTCAGCTCACCCTCCCCCGTGGACTCGAACCTCGCCGGCGCGTTGTTCACCCGCACCGAGCTGGTCTTGAGCAGAAAGTCCAGGTTGAACGCCGACAGATCCTGCGTCGCCTTGGCCAGGATCGTCGTCGTCCCCGACACGAGATCGTTGCTCGGGTCGTAGCTCAACCTGATGTCGTAGTGCGACACGTCATACCCGCCGTTGCCGTCATGCGGGTAGTAGTCGTCGCCGATCCCGGACGCCCCCGGCGCCCCCGCCGCACTGGCCGTCGTCGTGAACAGCACGCCGGCCACCACCGCCGCCGTGCCACTGAGCATGAGTCTTGTTCGCACTCGCATGCCCGGCAACCCTGCCACTTGCCTCTACCCGCCACTACCAACGTTTAGCGGGTATTGCGAAACGTTTCGGACAAGTGACCGATAATGTACGCATGGTGACCGGACTCGAGGTGGCGGTGGGTTTCCTCATCGCCTGGTTTGCCCGAAAAGCGGGCAAAGCCTGGAAACGCATCGACGGCCTGACCGACGACGCCATGGACGCCGGCCTCGACAAGCTGCACGACGTGGTCATGTCCAAGCTCGCCGGCGACTCCGCGCTCCAGCAACTGGAAGCCGAAGCCACCTCCACCGGCGAAGCCGGCACCCGCACCCAGGCCCGCGTGCGCCTGGCCCTCGAAGAGGCCGCCGAGCAGGACCCGACCTTCGCCGCCGACCTCGAAGCCGCGCTGACCACGCTGCAGGTCTCCGCCGGCCACCACGGCGTCGCCATCGGCCGCGACGTCCGCGCCGACAGCGGCATCGCCATCGTCGCCCCCGGCGGCACGGTGTCGGTGGGGCGGCCGGACCCTCCCGAGCCGGGCGGGCGGTCTCCCCGCACATAGCCGGCCTCACCACCGTCGTCGGGCGCGAACACGAACTCCGAGACCTCCGCGCCGCCTTCCACTCCACCAACGTCCAAGTGCTGTCCGGCATGGGCGGCGTAGGAAAGACCAGCCTCGCCCGCGCCTACGCCCAACGCCACCTCGCCGACTACGGCATCGTCTGGTGGATCCGCTCAGAAGACCCCTCCGCCATCGACGCGGAGTTCCGTTCCCTGCTGGAAATCCTGCTCCCACCCGGCGAGGCCGCCCAGGTCACCAACGCCCGCACCACCGCGTTCGCCCTACTCGCCCGCGAGCACCGCCCCTGGCTGCTGATCCTCGACAACGTCCCCGACGCCGCCTCGGCCCAGGGCCTCCTCCCACCCGCCGGCAACGGCCACATCCTGATCACCACTCGAGCCACCGCGTGGTTCCACCAGACAACCGTTCAGCCCCTGGACACCCACGCGGCCGTCGAGCTGCTCACCACCCAGTCCGGTGACTTCGATCGCACGGCCGCCGAAACCCTCGCCGAGGAACTGGGCGGCCTGCCGCTGGCCTTGACCCAGGCTGCAGGATTCGTCCGTGCCAACGCTCTTGACCTGGCCACCTACCTCAGGCTGTACCGCGATCGCGGCGCCGAACTACACCTGGAGGGCCGCCCGGCCGACTACCCGCACACCGTGGCCACAACCTGGCAACTGGCCATGGACCGCCTTACCGAGAAGACGCGGGAATTGTTGAACCTGATCGCCTTCTACGCCCCCGACGCCATTCCCGTGCATCTGCTGCTGCACTCATGGGACGAGCTGGCCCGCCACCGCGTGATCGGCGAACTGCACTCCTACGGCCTTGTCACGCCGGCGGGCACCGGCAAGATCACCGCCCATCATCTCATCCAGGCCGTCACCCGCAATCGCCTCCATGCCAATTCGAGCCTGCCCGACTGGGCGGACCGGGCCCGCGAGCTCGTCATGTCCACCATGCCCAAGGAGCTGACGACTTCTGACGGACTCGCCATCTGGAACCTGATGCGCACGCACCTCCACGCGCTGCTCGATCATCTTCCGCCCGAGCACGCCGACACCTTCACCGTGTGGCACCACGTGGCGGCCTGGACCGGGCAGGCGGGGGACAGGGCGCGGGCACGGGACCTGTTTGCGGAGTTGCTGCCGGTTCGGGAGCGCGTGCTGGGCGCCGAGCATCCCGACACTCTGTCCACTCGGCACTGCGTGGCATTCTGGACCGGGCACGCGGGAGACAGGGCGCGGGCACGGGACCTGTTTGCGGAGTTGCTACCAATTCGGGAGCGCGTGCTGGGCGCCGAGCACCCGGTCACGCTGATCACCTTGGGCAACCTGGCGCAAATGACGGGAATGGCGGGGGATGAGGCGGGGGCGCGGGACCTGTTCGCCAAGTTGCTGCCAATTCAGGAGCGGGTGCTCGGCGCCGAGCACCCCGACACTATG